>DATHIE010000497.1:0-32919 GCA_035316905.1 Chryseolinea sp.
CAATCACTCAAAAGGAACACAAAAAGAAGGAAAGATTACCGTTGCCGATGCGCAAGACAAGTTCCATTTGTATGCTATTGAATGGTCAGCTGACAAGATGGATTTTTACGTGGACGACAAGAAGTATCATACCGTAACAAGGTCACCTAATGAAGATTTCAAAGGCTGGCCTTTTGATCAGCGCTTCCATCTGATCATGAATGTTGCCGTTGGCGGTAACTGGGGAGGTGCTCAGGGTATAGACGAGTCGATCTGGCCCCAGCGCATGGAGATAGATTATGTACGCGTCTACCAATAGTATAATCAGTCTTTTCTAGGAGTTGCGGATCATTGCCTGGAGCTTGTTCCGTTCGTCCTGCAATTCGCGTGAAAGCTTTGTCTGCCTGTCCATCGCACGATGTTTGTATTCATCGAACTCGTTCGTCAGGGAGCTTACTGCAAGATTTCTTTCGCTAAGCATCTTGCTTTGCACCTTCATCCTTGCGATAATCAGGCCCAGAAGCACCAATAATCCCGCAACAGTGATCGCCGCGAGAGAAATAAATGCCCCTTTTGCCATATCAATTCCCAATACGTTAATATGAGTACTGGCGTGAAGAACTTCCACCATTGACTGCTCTTTCGCCGTCAGGTTTTTTTCCGTTGTACTGAGCTGTGTCTTCAGATTGTTGATGTTTGCATTGGCCGATTTGATCGACGCATTCTTACCCGCGATTGTGTCCTGCATGATCTTCCAAACGCCATCCAAAACGCTCTCCTTGATGACTTTATACTCACCGTAGGATTGGGATTTAGATTTCATGATAAAGTACCGTTCGCGCAGGGTATGTTCTCCCTGGAGCGCCTCAGTTGACTTCTGGGAAAATCCCGTCAAGGACACCGTCAAGCCGATTAGCAAAAAAAATAACCCTTTCATGGACAAGGATTTAAAGTGAATAATATGGACTACAAAAGTAACCTCGATTTCAACACTGAGCAAGGCAAACGTTTTAACTCCATTATAAGTCGATTAAAGTCCCAGATTGGCGACTAAAGGTAGATTCTATAACTTCTTCTTTAACACCAGGTCTGTTTGTTGCGTTGCGACCACGTGACTAAACAATTCTTTCAGATAGTGATACTCTTCAGAAGAAAACACCGGCTTATTGATCGTAAGCGAGCTGTACATCGACAGTGTGTTCGAAGTATTCTGAATTGTGAACAGGTATCGCCCCCCACCTGAGGGCAATGTTAATCCCACCTTGCCAGGCAACTCATCCAGCTCGTAGCCGGCGGGATACTCAAGAGTCAGGGAAACTACCTCTTCCATCGGCACGCCAAAGTCTACCGGGTACATTCGATCAGAGGATCGGAACGGATTCTTTTCCCACCGGTCGAACATGAACAGGTTAAGCAATTGAGTGGGCGCACTTCCAAGATCGTTCCCTATTTCGACTTCGAGGGTAATGGTAAGCGGTTTCAGCACATCGGACGCGTTCTCAATTTTATAGGTCGTCACGGTTCCTGCATCCCACCTTTTCGTAAGACTCTCGACGAATGCTTTTTCATCACTAAAACTGTTAATAATTCTCCGCTGGTGCATGGCATCATATCCAAAAAACATGTTCTGCACCGAACCACGGATCGTTCCATCGCCGTCGATTTTCAGCTTTTGAACTGAAATTTGTTTTTGTTTTTCGGGGGCCTTGAGGTCGTACCAATAGGATTCCTTTTCTCCAAGTACCCTACCCTTACCGTTAAGACAACGTTCGGGAATCAGGCCGAAGCATAAGTAATCTTCCGTTGCATCAAGTAAATATATTTTTTCGCCAATGTTAAGTTTTGCGATTACGTAATTGAAATCAGTTAGTACCGGATGAAGTTCCGACACAAGACCATTCTCGCGTGTTGATAACAACAGCGGTTCAACCGAATAGCCTGCATAATTGAGAGCAGCGATAAGGGAAAGATTTATATCTCCAACATTTCCCACTTTGTTATCGAACGCTTTTTTTATCCCGAACTCACTGTATTCTCCGTATTTCTCGTTCCATCGGTACCATCCCTTTATGAAGTCATATATCTTCTGAGCCTTCACCAACGGATCAGATACTCCCTTGATCAGCTGTTCTATCTTTTCGTCGACAATATCGCCACCACGTCTAAGCTGTACGCCAAATTTTGAATCCTGGCGAATCTCAAGCTCAACATCTTTCCAGTCCTTGGTAATCTTATCCCTGCGACCGTCGAAGTATTGAATTTCGGATAACTCAAAATTTACGGCTGACAAAAAGTTCGACTTGGCAGTCATGTAATCCTCTTCAGTGAATGCTGGAATATCGTCCATCGACAATCGCAGTAACAAACAGTCGGCCTTGGCGGTTCCGTAGTCAAAACAACCTTTCGAGATTTCACTTTCATTCTTGGCAAGAGCAAGGTAGCCCTTTAGTGAAATGTTGTATTTATAGTTTCCGGGAATTGAGGCCCAGAACTCGCTTGACACTTTTGGAATATCTGATTGAAACTCCCACGTCCGAAACTTCATTATGAAAGGTGATTCCATTTCGTACTCAACCTCAATGACGCTGCCGACGCGCACATTCGGCAATGCAAATTTCTTTATGTCCCAATACTTATTCTTGTTGTCCGTAAACTGATTCTTGAGATTGAACGCAACTTCCTTTATTGAACCATTCTCAACATTAAAAGTGGAAGCACGAATAGAACGAATTGTCTCTGTCCTTCCGTCTATCTTTCTCAAGGGTATTTCAAAATCTGCGTAAGCAAGTCCGCCTTTCTTTAAGATCTTGATTTTCACGTGATGCTTGAAAGTGATCTTGAAACCGTCGTCATCTTCGAAGTAAGCTTCCCCGAACTCCTTTAACACCAAAGCTACTGCCGATGTGTCCTTGGAGTAACTGGTGATTTCCATGTCCTTGTAGGTTACCCGTCCAAAGGGAAATCCATGAGACTGCGATTGCGACGGCAGGGCTAAAAAATTCAGAGCAACGAATAAGAGAAATAGTCTCATAAAAAATAACGATAACAACCTGCAATATTAGAATAAATATAGCGGAAATTATTGCCATCAATCGCCAGACTGGATATTAAACCACTTTACAGCGTTGTCGTGATATATTTTATTGATGACATCCTTGGGAAGTTTTAGTCCCTGGAATTCTCCGTTAACCTCACCGACCGACATGATCTCATCAGTCACGAAGTATTTCCAGTCTTCTAACCATTTTGAATGTAGCCCCTCCTTCTCTGCATTCGGATCCGAATCGGCCGAGATACCTGAATCCGTTGCATAGATTATACGGTCCTTATACTTAATAAGGAAGTCGCGCACTTTTTCTCTATTGGCCTGCGACTGAAACTGAAGGTGCGGGACGCGAGCAGCTACATCCACCGCCATGTTAGGAAAACGATCCAGGCGCTTAGCCAGCTCGTCAACGTCCCATTCGAGACTACCGAGGTGAGCTCCCACGAAACGCATGTCCGGATGTTGTTCTACAAATCTGTCCCTCGCATTAATGATGTCATCATACGAAGGATATTCAGGATGAAGGTACATGTGATACTCCGGATGAGCCTTGAAATAGTTCCGGTCATTGTTCACTGTCATCTTTTCCAGTGGCAGCCAGCAATTCTTCGGTTCGCCAATGTGGGCCATGACTGTTTTATTTTCTTTGATGATAAACTCAATAACCGGTCGAAATTTCGGATCATCAATCATGATGAATTGATCCGCAGAGTCTTTGTAAACCATGCCGATGTTTTTCCAGAGTTTGATACCAAGAGCTCCTTCGTCAAAGGCAGTTCTTAACTGTGCTATGGTTTGCCCGGCCCAATCCTGAGAAGACCAGTTTTGCAACGTAAATGCCGTGAGGAATTTTACATCATCGGGGAATTTTTCAATTTGATGGAGCGCATATTTTTTTTGTTCATCCAGGATCGGGTATGCGGGCACATCTACATTTATTGTTAACAATAAGAAATTATCGGCTCTCGCCTGTTCAGCCAGCGAAGTATCAAGAGAATTCAGGTGCGTATGAGTATCAATCTTTCTGACTTTGGTAAAATCATCAAGCGAATAAAACTCACTCTCGCATCCTGCGGCTACCACGATCAGGGCCGGCAAAACGAATACTTTAAGTAATGATCTCATAAAATCGGTTTGTGTGTTTAGTGTTGGAGTTGCGCCGAATTTAACAGATTGACCGCTGTTGCACTACAAGTTTGTGTTGAAGTACAACATTGCGCTTGTACTTGCTTGCAATTCTGCTTACAATAGCATTCCAAATCACAGTCAAATTTTCGATATATATGACCGCTCCGACCCCAACACAGCGTTTACTCTCCCTTGACTTCATGCGAGGCCTCATCATGGTTTTGCTTGTACTGGAGAGCACGCGACTTTATGAGCGACTGTTTGAAGCTACTGAAGGCAGTGCCGTTCAGCTTTTCTTTCTGCAGTTCTTTCATCATCCATGGAATGGGCTTCGTTTCTGGGACCTCATCCAGCCGGGATTCATGTTCATGGCAGGAACGGCATTGGCTTATTCGTTGCATCGCCAACAGATGGAAGGAATGCCGTGGAGCCAATCCTTCCTCAAAACTCTCAAACGATCGGGCTGGTTGTTCTTTTGGGGAGTCCTGGATTACGCAGTTCGTCCTCATGGACTTTCTTTTGAGCTTTGGGACGTATTGACCCAACTTTCTTTTACGACGCTGGTTGCGTTCTTTATTTTCAGATTGCCAGCAACGACTCAGATATTGATCAGCATTGGATTGTTGGTGCTCACTGAAATTCTATATCGATTTACAAATGTCCCCGGTTTTGACCAGGCTTTTGTTGATCAACATAACTTTGGCAACTATGTCGATCTGCTGTTGATGAATAAGATCAACGATGGCGGTTGGGTGGCAATCAATTGTCTTCCAACAGCGGCCCATACTATATGGGGGGCATTGGCGGGTAAACTGTTACTGTCCGATGTTTCTCAACGTGAGAAGGTGAAAAAACTTGTTCTCGCAGGTGCCGTGGGGTTGATAATCGGATATGGAATGAACTATACGATCACTCCGATCATTAAACGTATTGCCACGAGTTCTTTTACCCTTGCATCCGGAGGATGGTGTCTTCTCGCTTTAAGTTTCTTCTACTGGTGGATCGACGTAACCAACCACAAAAAGAATCTTCAGTTCTTTGTCGTTGTCGGGATGAATTCATTATTCATCTATTTGTTCATTGAGATCGTCGCAAGCAGGTGGTTTAATGGATACATTGGAGCGATATCGAATGGGTTAATGAGCATGGTCAACATGCCGGTCGTACTTATGGGAATCATTACATCGCTGGTGATTTTTGCGCTGGAATGGAGTATGTGCAAGTTCCTGTACGATCGAAGGATATTCTTCAAGATCTAACGAGTCACCTCGGATATTGGGTACTTTATCCATGCGATACACAAAGGCATTTTGTTAAGATAAGGCATGAAGTCAGTAGGTCCCATCAGAGTCTCTCGTAAGAGGACTCTGATGTCTTGAATGTGCCACCAGCCGGCAAAAGCTTTTCACATGTAGTTACTGTGTAGCTAGAAAAAGCAGACTCCCCGAGACGGGAGACTCTGCTTCGACGTTAGGATAGTCGTTAAGATTTAATAAGTCATCTTTTCAGGATTTTTTTCGCATTGTCGCTGTAGATCTTTTTAAGAACGGCATCCTTTAGTCCAAAGCCGTACAAGGGCCAATGGTAACCGAAGAGATCGGTTTCGTAAAAATGTTCATCAGATGATTCCAGGATCCTGAAAGTAGTTTCATACATGTGTTTGTTGGGGCCCATATCCGTTCCGTACAATAGCTTGTCCTGATATTTTTCACAAAAGCTATTCATGTAACGAGGAATCGTAGCCGTCTCACCATAACGCGCTCCAAACTCGGCGTAAAGGTTCGGATATTTCCCCAGGAGATTTCCCAGGATCGCCAAGTCATATTCACAATTTGCCAGGTGACACGCGATAAAAGTTGTCTTTGGATTATCACGTACTACGTTCTCAAGAGTAGTGATCAGCTGAGCATGATTCAATATTCCTTCTTTGGTTAAATCAATCTTCCATTCATAAGCATTCATTAAGCCATCATTGGTTGAATCCATCGGCATATACATCCAATAAGGTTCTGCGACATGAACATTTATCGGCATTTTTAATGCGGCACACTTTTCAAATAATGGCTTCAGTCGTTTATCGTCGACGTGTACCCCATATCCAGGTGTCGGTTCCGAAAACAGTTCTCCAAGTCCTTTGTCACCAAGTTCACCTACTCCTTTTGCGCCAACGCGATGACAGCGTTCCAATTCTTTGACGGCTTTTTCGCTCCAGCCGGCCTCATCCTTCCCCGTGTAATCAAACCCACACCAAACTTCGAAACGATCGCCGTAAGCCGAGTAAATCTTGTACAAACTGTCAAATTTTGGACCTGTTGCCATCGTAAGAACAATGGTCTTTTGAATTCCGGCTTCATCCATGTTCCGGATCCATTCCTTCAGATCTGCAGAAGATGCGGCATATGGATGCGAGTGAATATCAATAGCCGGGTATTTCGCCTTGGCAATTTTACTCAGGGGAACCTTATAAATTGATTTCGGTCTGTAGTTACTCAACTTAATTTCTTCCGGACTCTGCGCATCAGCATTGGTGAGTTGAAGAGCCAAACCCGCTATCTGAATAATGATAATTTTTAGAATGAAACCTGCCCGAATTTTACACGCACTATGTTCCATAATGTTTTTTTGTTAATGATCTTCTGCTGCTTCAACTCTATGAATATACTTTTAATTCAGTTGAAATTATTTCGTCTAGCTTGCCGCTCTTTTCTTCCAATCTTTTTAACAATGCAAGCTGATTACCGGCCCTGACAAAGTTGTGCTCCTCATAGCTGGCTCCGTAGTAAGAGTCGTTATTACAATAATCGGCGAGAAAGCGAATCGCCTGCATATAAATCAGGAACAGTCCGGCATAAAGTATCAGGCCTCGTTCGCCTTCAGTAAGTTCGTCCTTCATATTGGAAAGATAACCTTGTACGATTGCCCTGAAAAAATCTTCCCGTACTTCAATTTTCGTGAAGTCTTTCTCCTCTTCGCTGGCTGGCGAAAGATAGGTACGCATCATATCACCTACATCACTGATAAAATAGCCTGGCATGACAGTATCCAGGTCAATGACACAAATCCCCATCCCATGATCATCGAACAGGACGTTGCTGATCTTGGTGTCGTGGTGAGTAACCCGCTTCTTGACTTCTCCGCTTTTTTGAATTTTTTGAAATGAATTTAGAATGTGCGTATGCTTCTTTATTTCTTCAATATAAGTAGCCGATTGTTTGATTCTTGTCTTGTTGCCTGTTGCAATCGCTTCTTCAAATTGTTTATAACGAAGAGTGAGATTATGAAAGTCTGGTATCGTTGTATACAACCTTGAGCTATCGAAACCCGCGAGTAGTTGCGTGAATTTGCCGAACTGCAACGCGGCTTGAAACGCTTGTTGTGGCGAACCGACAACGCTAATGGTATGCGAACCTTTTACGAACGGAAAAAGCCTGAAATAACCCTCATCCTTAACATATACGATGCCATCCTTATTACTATTGATCAATGGCGCAGCAAACAGATAATCAGGAAAATGTTCTGCGAGATACTCATCGATCATTTTCATGTTTTCCCCCACCTGATATGGTTTTCTGAAAACATGGTCATTGATACGCTGAAGTACATACTGATTGGTTCCGCTGGTGATTTTCCACGTTCGATTGATCAATCCACTTGCTATCGGATCAGCGGAAGAAATGTCCGCGATGCCATATGTCTTTAGAATGGATTCAATCATTCGGTTCCAAACATGTTTCTTTCAGCTCTCAATGTAAGTGTCTTTCGGGAATTTAAAAACCAATGTTTCGAACACACACAAAGTCCTGCAGTGCAAGCGTTTTAGTGCTACTGTTTTACCGACTTTTTGTTTTTGCGTCAGAATGGCTTTGGCTAGTAGAATGTAATTTTCACTTCATTAGGACATTCCTCCACAGAATTAAGACCCTCCGCTCAAAAAGTTGGGATGACACCGTTACTGGTAGCGATTCATTTCACTATCCTTTATTGCTGTCTTCCAGAGCGCTTGCTTTGCTATCAAGCAACTGGGCCAACGGAATGGATTTTGCGAATTGTATAGATACCTATGATCGTTCACGCGAAGGATCTGTCAGAACAAGAGCAGTATGGCTGACATTTGCACAGATCCTTCCGGGAGATCCTTCGCGCCCAGGTTGGCCGACGTTAATTCGTTCGCAAACCATTCCTTTAGCGCGGGTCTTTGATACGGAGTTAATCGCTCTGGAAGACAGTACTAAAAAGGAGGACCTGACTTTCCAAAGTTGACAAGCTCTGAAAGACAGCGATCGATGGCGCCAACGATAACAGTTGAAACACCAGTCAATTTTCCAAGTTGGTGCTACATTTATTGGAAATTGGACATTGAAAGCCGGAAACAAAAGAATGCTCTTCAACCAGATTGCAAATCTTCATCTCGGTAAATATGTGCAGCTGAATGTCCAACGCCCCATGTCCAATGTCGAATGCCCACAGCCCGTTAGCGTAGCTAAACGACATTGGTGCTACATTTGTCAATTAAACCAACACGGATCAATAAATGAAGATCGGCCTGCTTTCGGACACACACAGTT
Organism: Chryseolinea sp.; assembly: GCA_035316905.1. Classification (GTDB taxonomy): domain Bacteria; phylum Bacteroidota; class Bacteroidia; order Cytophagales; family Cyclobacteriaceae; genus Chryseolinea. Next base: position 8,719 of record DATHIE010000497.1, read on the forward strand.
ATCTAGACCCGAAAGTCTTTACGCACTTTATAGGTTGCGATGAGATTTGGCATGCTGGCGACATTGGTGACACGGCAATTGCGACGGAACTGAAAAGCTTTAAACCGCTAAGGGCGGTGTTTGGCAACATCGACAACAAGGAGTTGCAATCAAAATTTCCCGAGGATCTTAAATTCAAGTGTGAAGGGATAAATGTTTTTATCACTCACATTGGAGGAACCCCGCCGAAATACAATCATCGCGTGATGCCTTTATTAAAAGAGTATGGCCCTGATCTTTTTATCTGTGGGCACTCGCATATTCTCTGTATTAAGCGCGATCCACAACTTAACAATATGTTATTCGTAAATCCTGGCGCTGCCGGCAATCACGGTTTTCACCGGATGAAAACACTGGTCCGCTTTCGTGTTGATGATAAAAAGATCTCAAACATGGAAGTTATTGAGTTGGGAAAGAGAGGTTCAATTCCCGCTTCAGAACCTGTAGCTTAAGGACAAAGTGTTGCCATCGAACTTAAATGCGGCGCCTCGTTCGAGGTGACGCTTGTATTACTTCGCTCCTTTGGTCCACAAAATGATGCCCGAATTGTAAGGTCAGCGCTGCGGGTCTCCCTCTAAACGTACTGGTTCAGCATCACAGGCATTACCAGCATCAGGATATCTTCGCTCTTATCTTTTTCCGCTGGGAGGATCACACCCGCTTTATTAGGTGCCGACATCGTCAATTTGATCTTGTCTGAATCCATGTTGGTCAACATTTCGATAAGAAACTTGGCATTAAACCCAATTTCGATGTCCTCACCTTCATGCTCGCAGCTAAGTCTTTCATTCGCCTCGTTGGAGAAATCCAGATCTTCTGCTGAAATCTGAAGCTCGCTTCCAGTGATCTTCAAACGTACCTGGTGAGTAGTCTTATTCGCATAGATGGAAATACGTCTTAGGGCTCCTAAAAAGTCGGAGCGCTCGATCGACATTTTGATATTATTTGCTGATGGGATAACGTTGTCGTAATCCGGGAATCTCTCGTCTATCAAACGGCATATCATACGGATGTTTCCAAACTTGAAATAGGCGTTGGATAAATTGAAATTCACACTTACATCTGTATTTTCCGTCGGCAGCGTTGCCTTCAGCAAATTGAGGGCCTTGCGCGGAATAATGATTGCGCTGCCGTTATCAGATTTTACATCTGTCCTTCTGTAACGCACCAGGCGGTGACCATCTGTTGCAACAAATGTTGTGTTCTTATCGCCAAGGTTGACGTATACTCCTGTCATTGCCGGCCTTAGCTCATCGTTGCTTGTGGCGAAGATGGTATTGTTGATAGCGCGTGCAAGTACTTCGGTGGAAATTTCTGCGGTGAAGTCATTAGATACTGACGGTACTTTTGGAAAATCCGTAGCATTCTCGCCGGAGAGTTTATACCGGCCGTTGTCAGAAATGATTTCTATACTGTACGTAGACTCGTCTATTGAAAAGGTTACCGGCTGCTCAGGCAGGTTCTTGAGTGTATCAAGCAAAATACGCGCAGGTACCGCGATACTTCCTTTTTCTTTTGATTCGACCTGTAACTCAGTGATCATTGAAGTCTGAAGGTCTGAAGCTGTAACGGTAAGGCCTCCTTTTTCAAGCTCAAATAGGAAATTCTCGAGAATGGGTACTACAGGGTTAGTGGTAATTACACCATTTATATTAGAAAGTTGCTTAAGCAGGTAAGCAGAATTAACAATGAACTTCATCGAAAATAGTGGTTGGTTTTAAAAGTGGGGGTAAAGTTATAAAGAAAACCGGATTTTAAAACGCCGGATTTCCTGTCGGGCAGACCCTGTTTATCGGGGTTTTCGGAAGAAATTGCGGCCGCGAACAATTGCGGCGATCTTGTCCGTATCAAACCGCGCCCACTGTGTACCGTTGATTATTCCGAAATAATCCCGGCTGTTATCATCTCCCCGATAGAGCTGCAGACGATATTCCCGTCCTCCAATATCCAACACCAGGACAGAAACGATCGGGCCTGTTTTAGCGAGACTATCCAACGAGGAATTAGCCGGCCTAAAGTCATCAACCATAAGCAGAGAAATATCGTCAAGGAGACTATTCAGCTTTGTGGTGTCGACTTCTTGTATTCCTCTCAGAACCGGAAGACCGTTATCCATTTCTACAACAAAATCATTGGCTGGATTCGTAGGAAATCTGGTTTCTAGTCGTTGAAAATTCCTCCAGTTGAAGCCGAAAACATATTTGTCGCGCCATTCGCTTTCTGCCAGCTCAAAAATACCCGACACGTAAACGCGATAGCCGGGGATGGTAACTATGTACGGGACGGTGGTATTCTCCTGCAGGAAATATGCCTGGTTTTTAGATCCATTTCCTCCCGCATAAAAAACTTCATTGACTTCACCCGCGGTACGCAACGAAACTTTCACGCCAGTTTCTTGAAGAACAGCTGAGAGGGAGTCCTGAAGGGATAACGCAACCGGCCTCTTCGCTTCAGCTTGTTGCAGCGTCGCAAACAGCACATTGATCCTATCCGAGTTTGCGTTGAATTTTTCATTCACCTTCCATCTTGCGCCTTCATACTTCAGGTCTATTTTTCCGGATGAAGACTCAAGAACAACTTCATCGACGGTATTCAAGTCAACCTGTTTGAACATCGCAGGATCTACCTCGTATCCGGTCTCATATTTTCCAAACCAATAGACAGAAGCGGTCGTTCCCAATAGAACCACCAGTAGTATCGCCAGCCGTTTGTTTCTTTTTTCCTGCATATTCAGAAACGCGCAAATTTTCTTTTCCGCCAATAAAACCTGGAAATGCCGTAAATGACCAGTAGCACTAGAGGAAGCACAAGGTTTATCATTTGCCACTTGAGCCGCTCGGATTTTATCTTCTGTTTGTCAAGCGGGCGAATCTTTACCTGCTTCGTCCGTGCTTGTATCAGACCATTTTCGCTGGTAAGATGGGCGAGACAATTCAATAAGAAATCGCGGTTCGCAAAAGTATAGTTTGTGGCCGGATCAAAGCCCAGCGGCATAACTTGACTCTTGCGTGTATTGACATCGTTTCGAATTATGTCACCATCGGCTATAACTATGATCTTCGCCGGCAAGTCAACCTCTTTAAAATTTTTCTGCAATGCACCTTCCGGAATAAAGCGGTTTTTATATAGGGACGTAAATCGTCCTTCAAGCAAATAAGCAACTGGGATAAATGAACTTGAAAAACTTTCATCAGTTATGTTTCTCCGAAGATCATTAACGCTGACTTTTACCGGTGCCACAATAGCGCGCGAATACTGCGACGTCATTAGTAATGGTATTTTCTTTATTCCTTCAGCTTTAACAGTATCGACGCTGCTGACAAACTTTACCACGACTGCATCGAGGTTTCGCGTAATGGGATGTTCGGCGTAGTGATTTAATAGCGGAAAGAAGGGCCAGTCCATTAATTTAACTTCCGGCTTCCCTTCGCGATCTCCCGTAATAACCGGATAGAATCCGGCAGTTCGATCCTGGATAAGATCCAGATTGATCCTGACTCCATACTTAAACAACTGATCGTCGAGTCCGAGATTGTACGGAAGTGCGAAATAGTCTTCACGTGACGCACTGTCCATGGTCGCATCGAGTTTGTCGAGCAGGTACAATACTTTCCCTCCACCGATTATGTACTGATCAAGATGAAATTTATCTAACTCTGAAAATAATCGCGTGGGCTTGGCAATGATCAGCGCACTATATCTTTTAAGTTCTGACGCGGTTGATAAATCAGCCGTTGATACATCATATTCTTCGAGCAGATCATTTTTGAAGCTTGCAATATTTGTAGAGTCCAGTTCACCATGACCTGTAACAAATCCGACTTTTTTCCGGTCAGAATTTACGAGCTTGCTTATTGCGTGTGCCAGTTCATACTCTACTCCTTCAATTGATTGATTGATCTCTTCAGTGGGTGTCCCTGCCTTATTGCCTTTTAACAGCATTACCCCGGTTTCGATACCATCGTACGCTACGGTTACCCCAGGGAAGATAATTTTCTCCAGACGCTGGCCATCCTTGGTGTCAATTACATTTGTTGGTTGAATTCCTTTTCCCGCCAGCTCTGACATAAATTCTGAACGTGCTTTCTCGCTCATCGCTGCAGCGGGGTCAGTGAACTTGTACTTCACCTTATTGCTTGAGTATATTCGGAACTCTTCAAGAGTTTCAGCAATCGCTTTTTGAAATCTGTCGAACTCTGCGTTTAAATCACCGGCCAAAAATACTTCCACATAGACGTCGTCTTCCAGGTTCTTGAGAATGTCGCGGGTCTGGTCTTTAATACTATAACGTTTCTCTTCAGTGAGGTCAAGTCGAAAAAAGTTGCTTGACGCCAATAAATTGATAAGTGCGACAAACACTATGACATTTAAAAATGCCAGTACGTCTCCCAACTTTCTACTCTTCCAGTTTACCATTGTCTTGTTCCCAGGATAAGTTTGGTTACAGACAACATTACCAATACAAGACTGAAGAAATAGATGATGTCGCGGGTATCGATTAGGCCGCGGCTCAACGATTCATAATGGAAGAGCGCACCCCATTGCTTTACTGTCAGGGCATCGGCCGACCATAACGGAAGGGCCGAGATCGATTCGAACCCCGAAAACAATAAGAAGCAGAGAAACGCACCAACCACAAATGCGACGATTTGATTTGGTGTAATGCAAGATGCAAAAATGCCAACGGCACAAAATGCCGCCGCAACCATAGACAATCCTAAATATGATCCAATGATCCCAGGTGTGTCAAGATTTCCTATAGGATTTCCCAACCTATAGAGGCAATAGTAGTAAACTATTGTTGGTAGGAGTGCGAACAGGGCAAGCAGGAATGTGGAAAGATATTTACCAAGAATTATATCCCAATCGCTTAGAGGTTTGGTGAAAAGCAGCTCCATGGTTCCCGCTTTCTTTTCTTCGGCAAAACTTCTCATCGTAATTGCAGGGATCAGGAAAACGAAAACATACGGCGCCAGGGAAAATAGGGTCTGCATGTCCGCATATCCATAATCCATCACGGACGTGTCGGGGAATACCCACATGAGTAGTCCCATGGCCAGGAGAAAGACACCGATTACTACGTACGCAATTAGTGAATTGAGAAAACTTGAAAATTCCTTTGAAAGTACCTGCAGCATGAAAAATAAAACCGGGCAAAAATAAATTAAAATCCCTTATACCTGAACCTCATTCGGAGATGTCAACTCCCTAAAAATATTTTCCAACGAGCTTTCCTCCTGTTTTAGACCAATCAATGACAAATTGTTGTCTGCGGCAAACCGAAATATTTCCGGCCGCAGGTCAACGGCCTCTTTGGGCACCACCCTGAATTTAAATCCTTCGATCACGTTACTCTGCTCGACACCGTTTATCTTATCGATTTGTTCAACAGTGACATTACTCTCAAACTCGACTATCAGGGCAACCGTTCTTCCTTGTTTCTGCAGAAGATTATTGAGCGAATCATCCGCGACGATTTCACCTTTATTAATAACGATAACACGATCACACAAAGCTTGTACTTCCTGCATGATATGCGTTGAGAACATCACGGTCTTATTTGTGCTGATCGCTTTTATCAGCTTGCGTATCTCTACCAGCTGATTAGGGTCGAGACCTGATGTGGGTTCATCGAAGATCAACACTTCAGGATCATGAATTAGTGCCTGCGCGAGTCCGACGCGCTGGCGGTATCCTTTCGACAGGGTTTCGATCCTTTTATTTTGCTCAAGAGTAAGTCCACAAAGCTCGACGATCTTGCCGATACGGCTTTTTAAAGCTTTTCCTTTCAGTCCATAAAGACCGCCGATGAACGACAGGTATTCGTGCACGTAAAGATCCAGGTACAGGGGGTTGTGTTCAGGGAGGTAGCCGATTATCTTCCGCACCTTTGTCGGCTCTTCAACAACATCAAACCCTTGTACTTTGACTTGTCCTGATGTCGGGGGAAGATAACAGGTGGCGATTTTCATCGTCGAAGACTTGCCCGCACCGTTGGGACCGAGAAAGCCCACGATCTCTCCCGCCTGAACGTCGAAGGAAATATTGTTCAACGCCTTCTGGCTACCATAAAACTTCGTGAGGTTTGTTATCTGAAGCGACATAATCGGTTCGGTTCGTGCGAATGAAGCCCCAAGTTTATATTTTTGTAGCCTTAAACGCGAAAGTTTAGGGTTGAAACTTCAAACTTTGCCGCCGAAGGGCTTGTTACTAACGCGCAATTCTGCCTATTAATTGCCGTTGAATTGCAGGGATTAATTCAAGAACTTTGCACCTGACATGAAAATTATGCGATTAACCGGAATCATTTTCTTTTTACTGGGCTCCGTCTCGGCGTTCGGCCAGGGTGGTTATAATCTCAAGTTCAAAATAACGGGTCTGAAGGATACTACAATATACCTCGGAAATTACTACGGTGAAACCACCTATATAAAGGATACGGCGAGGGTCAATGGGAACGGCGAGTTTTCCTTTGAAGGTAAGAAGCCGCTCACGTACCAGGGAGTCTATTTTCTTGTGCTTAATAAGACCAAGCAATTCGAATTTGTAATTGGCGCCAACCAAAATTTTTCCATGTCAACGACAGCTGACGATTACGTGAAAAATATGAAGGTCACCGGCGATGCCGACAACAAACTGTATTTTGAGAATATGATCTTCATCTCCCAACGACATCCAGAAGCGGAGCCTTTTCTAAACGTATTAAATGATAGTACGCTAACGGAGGACAAGAAAAAAGGGGCGCGTGAAGGCATTTCGAAGATAAACGAGAAGGTTTTTGCATATCAGTCGGAAATCATCAACAAGTATCCAACTACTCTCACGGCCAGGATCCTTAAATCAAGTCAGCCGATTAAGATCCCTAACGCGCCGAAGAAGGCAAATGGTACTGTAGACTCTACATTCCAGCTTCAATGGTACCGGGAGCATTTCTTTGACAATTTTGATTTGAGCGATCCCGCGTTAATCTGTTTGCCGAGGCCACTGTACAGTGAGAAAATAAACGAATACCTGGATAAATTATACGCGCCCCAGGCAGATACAATTACGAAGGCAATCGACAAGATCATTGCAAAAGCAAAAAGCAATCAGGAGACTTACAAGTATGCGACGTTCATGTGCCTTTTGAAGTACCAGCAGCCTGAGATCATGGGACTGGATGAAGTTTATGTCAATGTTTATGACAAGTACTATGGTTCGGGTGAAATGGATTTTTGGGTGAACGCCAAATTAAAGAAGAACTTTAAAGATCATGCAGACCGGCTGAGAAAGAGCCTTGTGGGGAAAAAGGCCCCGAATCTTATCATGCAGGATGTCAATCGTAAGCCGCGTAACATGTACGAGATCAAGAACAAATATACGATCCTATACATATTTGATCCCGATTGTGGTCATTGCAAGGAAGAGACACCTATTCTGGTTTCGTTCTATGACAAAAAGAAATTTGACATAGAAGTCTATGCCGTTAGCGCCGACACATCGATGGCTAAGATGCGCGACTACATACGTGATATGAAAATGAAATGGATTACAGTAAATGGACCACGGACGTATGTAGGTCCCTATCAGGATCTTTACGATGCGATCACCACGCCGTCTCTCTATGTGATCGACGACAAGAAGAAGATTATTGCAAAAAAGGTCCCTGCCGAAAAGTTGGAGGATTTTTTCACTCAATATGAAAAATTCCAAAAGGCAAAGCCGGCTCAATCAAAGGTTCCGGCCAAAATGTAATCGGACACAACGAGTTCATAATCGTACACTGGGAAATTCTTAAACTTCGAAATGGCCCGAATTTCCCCGAAAAAGGACTTTTGTAACTTTTTTGCTTATTTATCAGTCTTATATGCAACTATTCACTTGTCAGAGAGTATCTAATGAGTGAGAATACCAAACTTAATACTTAACAATTATGGCATTTCTTGAAAAACTTCTTGGAAAGAAGAAAAAACCGACGCTTAAAGCGAAGTGCCCGATCACAAAAGAACCGATTGAAGAGGGCTTTGGCTTTATGCTGACAACTGCGCAAGTAGTTGCCTCCAAGAAATATTGGGATATGGTGATGACGGAACCAGAGACATTGTCTTATACGGTGTCGCACTTCAAGAATCAGTCGAGCGGTACTCAGATGAGAAACATGATCTTTGAGAAATATAGCAGCGTAGACAAGCCGTGGATGATTTCGGACTCATGTATAAACCTTTTCGAAGCTGTAGACAAAAGTTCTGCGAAGGAGAATGCGAAAAAATGGTGGGCTAATGAGGGTAATTTTAATCCCGATAAATCGGGCCCTGCACTAGCAGAGCTGGATGCTCAAACATATAAAAACTGGAAAGACTATGCCGTCCTTGAGGCGGGAAGGTCAAGAGTTTTCTTACAATAAATCATAGGTTTAGGTCAGGTTGTCAAAGGGCCGTCCGGAATAGGGCGGCCCTTTTTTCATTGTCAGTTGTTCCGCTCAATGGTAAACTGCACCAGTTTGATAAGTGATGCCTTGTAGGGTGATTCAGGAAATCCACCAAGGATTTGCAAAGCGTCCTCGCGAAATTTGTTCATCGCTTTGTTGGCATATTCAATCCCACCGGAGCCTTTAACAAAATCTATAACTTCTTTTACTTTCTTCGGCTTGCTGCTTTCATTCTTGACTATCCTTAGAATCCTACGCTTTTCCAGCCAACTAGTTTTGTTTAGCGCGTATATCAGAGGAAGCGTCATCTTCTTTTCTTTAATGTCAATTCCCAATGGTTTGCCTATCTCATCGTCGCCAAAATCAAACAAGTCATCCTTGATCTGAAAGGCCATCCCAATCTTTTCACCAAAGTCCCTCATCTTATGGACGACGTCATCGGTCGCACCCGAAGAGCTCGCGCCTACAGCGCAGCAGGAAGAAATAAGCGACGCCGTCTTGCGCCTGATGATTTCATAGTATACCTCCTCCGTGATATCCAGCCTCCTGGACTTCTCGAATTGAAGCAGCTCACCCTCGCTCATTTCACGCACCGCGTTGGTCACAATACTTAACAGGTTAAAATCCTTGTTCTCAACGGAGAGGATCAAGCCCCTGGCCAGCAGAAAGTCGCCCACCAGCACTGCGATCTTGTTTTTCCAAAGGGCATTTACCGAGAAAAATCCCCGCCGGTAGTTGGCCTCGTCCACCACATCATCATGAACGAGCGAGGCAGTATGAAGCAACTCGATGAGAGAAGCGCCCCGATATGTCGACTCGCTGATCTTACCACATACGCCAGCCGTGAGAAACACGAACATAGGACGCATTTGTTTTCCTTTACGCTTGACGATGTACCCCATGATCTTGTCGAGAAGAAGAACATGTGTCTTCATCGAGGCCCGGAATTTTGGTTCAAATTCGTCCATCTCACGGGCAACGGGGGCTTTAATATCTTCCAGGCGTAAAGGCATCGGGGCAATAATACGCATTGATTTTTTAGGGTTGAAGTATTTTAATTGTTTTAGTATCAATCTCAGAATTGGGGAGACAAAAATACCAAAGGCCGACACTCCGGAGATTTATTCCATCAACATGCCGTCGTTTTATAATTTTAGCTACCTTTTAAGTTTTAACTTGGTTTGCAGAAAAGCTTAAACAGTATTAAAGCACTCGACTGCCAATTGTTGGGACTACTATTTTAAATTGGCGTTGCCCCATTTGTGTGAAATGCCCAATTTTATATTCAATCCAGTTAGTGAATCGATTTTAACACATGAGCAAAAGAAAGCCTTCATCCGGTCAGGAGCCGCCACCTCCCACCGCCAGCGTAATTCTAGAACTGATCACTTATAATAAAGAAAAGTTTGAGAAGTTCGAGTGTCATAGTGGTGAAGATTTATTGCCAAAGCTTCAATCCGACAAGGTTAATTGGGTCAATCTGGATGGTCTTAACAACCAGGATATAATCGAGAAACTGCAATCACATTTTAATTTGCATGCGCTTTTAGTCGATGATCTCTTGTCCGACCAGCGACCCAAAGTGGAAGAATACGAAGGGTACCTCTTCTTTACACTGAAGATGTTATACCGGATTGAGGCAAGGAAAATTGATTATGAACAGATCAGCTTCGTGCTTGGCAGCGACTTTCTCATATCCTTCCAGGAAAAAGAGGGAGATCTATTCGATGGATTTAGAGACAGGATTCGGTTGGATATGGGAAAGGTCAGAAAAAAGAAGGCTGATTACCTTCTTTACCGGCTCATCGATATCATTGTCGATAACTACTACAATGTATTGGACAAGGTCGGGGACCTTATCGAAGAGATAGAGGAAAACGTCTATGAAGATCCTTCGAATAAGACATTTTATAAAATTCAAGCCCTAAAAAAGGAATTGATCTATTTGCGCAAAGCCCTTTATCCGCTCCGTGAAGCGTTGAGTAAGATCGTGAAGGGAGAGTCTGAATTTATTCTCGAAGAAAACATGCGTTATTATTCGGACGTGTACGACCACGTCGCGCATCTTATCGACTCGCTGGATACATATAAAGATCTGATATCAAGCCTGCTCGATATTCACATTAACGCGATGAATACAAAGCTGAACGAAGTGATGAAAGTACTCACGGTGTTTTCCACCATCTTTATGCCTCTTACGTTCATCGTGGGTGTTTACGGAATGAATTTCGACTTTATGCCCGAATTACGATGGACCTGGGGTTATTACGGAGTTTGGGGAGTAATGGTAGTGATCGTTATTGTGATGATACTGTACTTTAGAAAGAAAAAATGGTTCTAGTGATCCAGAAATAGCCGTAGATGAACAAGTTTTTGATTTGTGATTGTTGAATTGTGATTGTTGATTCTGACAATGTAGGATGTAGGTTAATCAAACAGGAAATCGCAAATCTAAAATCACAACTCACCACTCTAAAATCCCAGCGGCGCAAATGGATTTTAAATAACAAGAAATTGACGCACTAGTCTATTCCCATCTCTTCCTCGAGCGTTGCTTCCACCAGTTCCGGTAACGTTTTGTTTACGCGAACTATCTTGAATTTGTAGTTAAACAGTTTAAAGGTGTCGCCTTCCTTTAACGTGGATTTGTGATAGGTTAACATTCCGGATAACGTTTCATACTCTTCCGATTCAGGGAAGGGTACATCCACAAATTTATTGATATCGTGAATAGAGGATTGCGCCACAATCTGGTACACTTGTTTGTCCAGCAACGTTACGATTTGCTGTTCGTGGTCATGTTCATCCTGAATTTCTCCTACGAGCTCTTCAAGAATATCTTCCAGTGTTACAATACCAATGGTACCTCCGAACTCACTTACAACGATCGCCATCTGTGTTTTACGTCGCTGGAATTCACGGAGCAAAACGTCAATAGGTTTTGATTCAGGAATAAAGTGAGCAGGCCGCATCACATCCTTCAAGCCTTTACCCGATTTTTGTACATAGGATGTAATGATATCTTTGGCGTGTACTATACCAACAATTTCATCGAGCGAGTTTTCGTAAACAGGATAACGAGAATAGCCTTCCTTGAGAAGAACATCCATGGTCTCTGCGATAGTCAAGTCGGCGCGAAGACCGCTGATCTTGACGCGCGGCACCATCACCTGCCGGACGACCCGGTCATCAAAGTCAAATACATTTTGAATGAGCTCGCGCTCGTTCGGCTCAATAGCACCGCCCTCTTCGCTTTCTGCGATAATAAGCCTCAGCTCATCTTCGGAGTGGATCTCAGTTTCACTGATTGGTTTTACTCCGATCATCTTCAGAATGAGGTTCGCGAAGCCGTTGAGGAGCCATATAAATGGTCTGCATACGTAATAAAAAATCCGGAGAGCGATTGAGATCTTCAGCGCAGTAGATGTTGGGTAGCGGATCGCCAGGGATTTTGGCGCCAGTTCTCCGAAGACTATGTGCAGGATGGTTAAAACCGCGAAGGCTACTGGTAGAGCTATACTGTGCGCCATAGTTTCGCTCATAGGCAGACTGAGGCCGTGCATCGCCATCAGTATGATCTTGGTCATCACATCTTCGCCAACCCAGCCAAGTCCAAGGCTGGCAAGGGTAATTCCCAATTGAGTAGCTGCGAGGTATCCGTCAAGGTTTTCGACTATTTTTTCCGCCGCTCGTTTGGAATAGTTCCCTTTTTCAAGTGCGATCTGCGAAGACCTGACCTTTACAATTGCAAATTCGGCCGCGACGAAAAATCCATTGAGAAGAACCAGAAGAATGGTTACAATAAGATCGACCGTCATAGTAGTTTACCAGCCACAAAAATAGCAAGAAACTTAGGCTTTCTGCGTGGTAATTTTTTAACAAGTCTCCTCCAGGACGGCGAAAACGCCATATCTTCCCTGATTGACAACAATCTGCGTCCATTACTATATAAAAAAAGAGGTTGTTCCTCTTTGAAACAACCTCTTGACTATGATAATGTTTTTAAACTAAAGCTTCTTTTCAAGCTCTGTGATCTTATCCTGAGCTTCAGTTTTTCCTAGTGAAAGAGCTTTCTTATAAAGCTCGACGGCTTCTCGTAATGTTTCTTTCTTTTTCCTCGGGGCCAGCTTAGTGCGCCTCGCAGCTTCCTCAACGGCCTGTCCACGCGCGTAATACGCATCAGCTTCCGTCATTTTGCTTTGGATCATCAATTCCTGGACACGCGCCTCGATCAGCGCAAGCTCCTGTGTTTTGGTCTCGATCTCCGTAGATTTGTCAGAAAGTTCTGCTTCCTGCATACCAACCGTTGTAATGAGGTTTTGGTTTTCGTTCCGATACTTGGTAACCTGCTCCTGGAGTGATGCGATTTCAACTGTTTTTGCTTCGAGATCTGCCTTTAGTTTTTTAATGGTCTTCGAGAACGCATTTGAATTAGCCTTAGATGTCTTCAGTGTTTTTTCAAGGTCATCAATTTTCTTCTGTGTTTCCTTGACATAACCGTTAATGTCCTTCATCCTCGACGAATAATCGCTGTAGGTGGTTCCTTCAACCATATTAACCCTCAATAATTGACGACTGGCGTCAATCGAATCCATCATTGCGCCAACTTCAGTTAACGTTTGCGCCATTGCTTGGCTAGTCTCCAATTCTACTTTAAGTGAATCCACTTGCGACTGCAATATTTCTTTTTCTTTGGTGTCACAACCCAGAAGAAGGGCGGCAACTGGTAGTGCAAAAACAAGTTTTCTTAACATAAGGAGTTGATTTAGGGTTAATTAAGCAAAAATAGGGTTGATTTTTGGTTTAAGAGGTTCGCATTGCCAAATTATTTTCAGAAGGAGATGAGCCGACGATAATGACCGTTGATTTGAACAATAATCCGTTTTGTTTTTGGGTTTATCCAAAGGGAATTAACTTTACCGCCGACGAGAAAGGATTTTTTTAAATCATTCATGCCCAAATTAATTACCACGCGAACGCGTATTGCTGACCTGGGCAAACCCCGCATTATAGTTATCGGTGGAGGATTCGGAGGACTTGAGGTCGCAAAAGGCCTTGAAGGTTTTAAGGCACAGACTGTTCTTTTTGACAAGTATAATCATCATTGCTTTCAACCACTTCTCTATCAGGTAGCCACATCAGCACTTGAAACGAGTTCAATTGTATTTCCCTTTAGAAAAAGATTTAAGAATGAAGATTTCTTTTTTCGTCTCGGCGATGTAACTCATATAAAACCAGAAGAAAATTATATCGAAACTTCAATTGGTGGAGTTCACTATGATTACCTCGTTATTGCAAATGGAGCAACTACAAACTTTTATGGCATGACAGATGTCGAAGAGAATGCAGTGCCCATGAAAAGCATCATCGACTCGATAAAATTGAGGAATACAATCATTCGCAATTTTGAAACTGCATTGCTAACAGATGATCCGGAATTGGTTGAAAGTCTGATGGACTTTGTTATTGTTGGTGGCGGTCCGACAGGTGTTGAGCTTGCTGGTGCTTTAGCAGAATTGAAACAACACGTGTTCCCAACGGACTACCGCGAACTTGAACTGGACAACATGACTATTCACCTTATCGAACGGGGTGAAAGATTACTTAGCGGCATGTCTGAGCAAGCATCAAAGAAAGCGCTTGAGTATTTAGAAAAGATGAGCGTAAAGGTTTACCTCAATTGTGCCGTAAAATCATATGACGGACACGAAATAACGCTTAGTACAGGCGCCAAACTTATCTCGCGGACAATGATTTGGGCGGCGGGTGTCACAGGAAAACCTGTAGCTGGAATCAGCGCCGAAACAATCGGACGTTCCGGGCGAATAAGGGTTGATGAGTTTAACAGGGTTGTCGGATACCAGAATATATTTGCAATCGGTGATGCTGCGATTATGGAGGGAGATACTGGCTATCCGCAAGGGCATCCTCAAATGGCGCCACCAGCCCAGCAACAAGGAAGGTTAGTCGCGGAAAATATTAAACGATTGATCAGGAAGAAGCCGATGAAGCCTTTTCGATACTTCCATAAAGGAACGATGGCAACCATTGGAAGGAACAAAGCAGTTGTAGATATTGGAAATATAAGGTCGCAAGGATTTTTTGCGTGGCTTATCTGGATGTTCGTTCATCTTATTTCAATCATTGGTTTCAAGAACAAACTGTTTGTTTTATTTAGCTGGATATGGAGTTACCTCTCATACGATAAGAGTAATAGATTGATCATAGCCCGTCCCAAGGACGGTGTTAACTAGATGGCAACGACACACGACAAAAATCCCAACGCGTTATCTAAAGCCGGTGTACTTATTTCCCTCGGAATTATTTATGGAGATATCGGAACATCGCCCATCTACACATTCCGATTTATTGTCGGCCAGCACATCATAACGGAGGACTTGATCTTTGGAGGGATCTCCTGCGTATTCTGGACGCTCACATTAATTACCAGCGTCAAGTACATTTACCTTGCACTCAATGCAGACAACCGTGGTGAAGGCGGAATTTTTGCGCTTTATGCACTCGTTCGACGCTATAAGGCAAGTTGGGTCATCTATCCCGCTATAATTGGGTGTGCTACACTTATATCGGATGGATTCATAACGCCGGCGATCAGCGTAACATCTGCCATAGAAGGTTTACGCGCGATCAATCCAACAATCTCGACGAACACGATCATCTACATCGTCATTATCATACTGGTTGCATTATTCATATTTCAGCAGTTTGGAAGTGGCGTAGTTGGACGGACGTTTGGTCCCGTAATGCTGGTTTGGTTTTCCTTTATAGCCGTCATCGGACTTACCCAGTTGGTTAAGAATCCTGAAGTACTAAAAGCACTGAATCCAGTTTATGCATTCAACCTTTTGGTAAAATATCCGGGAGGATTTTGGATACTGGGAGCGGTATTTCTTTGTACCACCGGAGCGGAGGCGATGTACTCTGACCTTGGTCACTGCGGCAAGGAAAACATCAGAATGGGATGGGGCTTTGTCAAGGTCGCGCTGCTTCTCAGTTATCTCGGTCAGGGTGCTTGGTTGCTGGAGCATCAGGGACAAACTTTAGGTGGCGTTATTCCTTTTTACGAGATCATGCCACAAAGCATGTTGATCTTTGGAATTATCCTGGCGACTCTTGCAACAATTATTGCAAGCCAGGCATTGATATCCGGAACATTTACACTTGTAAATGAGGCTATGAAATTAAAGCTATGGCCTGCAACTCGTGTTCGATATCCCAGCCAGCTCAAGGGACAGATCTATATTCCTGCAATCAACTGGATATTGATGTGTGGTTGTATCATGGTGGTACTGATCTTTCAAGAGTCCTCGCAAATGGAAGGCGCTTATGGTCTTGCCATTACGTTTGACATGCTCATGACCACCTCGTTACTGACATTCTATTTTGCTGTGTCGAGGAAGTCAACGGTGAGGGCAATCGCGATGGCTATTTTGTTCTTCTCCATTGAAGGTGCATTCCTTATTTCCAACCTGAGCAAATTCATTCACGGCGGCTGGTTCAGCTTTGCAATAGCGTCGTTGTTCTTCCTGATGATGTTCGTCCTTCTTCGGGCGCGGTGGTTGCGGGAGTTACATACGGAATTTGTTGACTTAAAGCATTACGTCGGAATGATACAGGATCTTCAGTCCGATGCTACTATTCCGAAGGAAGCCACTAACCTGGTGTATCTGGCGGTTGCCGATAGTAAAAGGTATATAGATTCTAACATCATTTATTCCATCTTTAAGAAGCGACCCAAACGAGCAGACATCTATTGGTTCCTTCACGTGGATACGGTTGATACGCCGTACACCAGCAAATATTCGGTTGACACTATTATTCCGAAGAAATGTTTTTTCGTTCGCATGCGATTAGGTTTCAAAACCGACCACCGTGTGAACCTACTGTTCAACAAGATCATTCATGAGATGGCTGATTCCGGAGAGATTGACCTGGTAAGTCCTTATCCGTCGCTCCATAAATATAGTATGATGGGTGACTTCAAATTTGTGATCATCCATTCGTGGGCTTCAACGGATAGTGAGATATCTTCATTCGACCGAGTAGTTATCCAGGGATACCGGCTCTTGAAGGAACACAGTCTTTCGACGGAAGAGCTTTATGGCATTGAAGCAGCCAACCTGGAGATAGAAAAAGTGCCCATTCAGGTGGGTCCAGTCGCAAAGGTTAAGATCAAAAGAGAGCGGGATTAGTAATTGTTTATATAACATCCTCAGTTTCAGGGCTGTCGCCGGTACCCCTCTCTTTGCCATTACTTTTCTTAATAAGTTGGTGGTACACTGATAATCCATAATCCCCACCCATTCCTGAAATTTGGCAAATTCGGGTGGGGTTTCATTCGATTGTTATAAATACCCACCTAGTTTGGGACAAATACAGTGTCCCGAATTATCGCCATCCCTCTAGTTTTAATCAATAAGGGGCCAAAAACACTTAAAAACTAAAAAATTCGCCATTTGCGGTATGCGTTTAAACGTGCAGAATTGCCTTATGTTTGTTTGTGTGCGCAAACAACACACATTTATTTCTCTGCCCGCATACGATTTCGCTATAAAATCTTTACATTAGATTAGAGTAGCCTAACGAACTTATTAACCACCAAACAAAACGAAGCTCGATGAATAGAATCCCCAAATGAAAATTCTCCTCCAATGGGTACAAGGTTGCCTGTTGAGCTTTCCGCGCAGGCGGAAAAATCAAAAATTTTATCAAACCCAACTATTCTATGAAAAAACGATACCAAGTTTTTAGTTTAATGATGCTCTTCCTGTTTGCGGGGACGTACGTCTTTGCGCAGGAAAGAACCGTCACCGGTACCGTCAAAGACGGAGCCGGCACAGCGATGCCTGGCGTCAACGTCATCGTTAAAGGTACTTCGGTTGGTACTACAACGGACGTGGGCGGTAAGTATACTATCTCCATGCCTGATGGTTCGTCAGTTCTTGTGTATTCTTTTATTGGTTATGCTTCACAAGAAATTGAAGTAGGAACCAGATCCTCCATTGATATTGCTCTCGAAGAAGATGTTGAGCAACTCAGTGAAGTGGTGGTGACAGCTCTCGGTGTTGAGCGTAGTACAAAAGCTCTCAACTATTCAGTCACTGAAGTGAACGGTTCTAAATTCACTGAAGCCCGTGAAAACAACCTAGGTAACGCTCTTGCTGGCCGTATCGCCGGTGTGAACGTTTCTAAGGCTTCTTCGGGACCTGCGGGATCAACCCGTATCGTAATTCGCGGTAACAAATCATTGGGCGGATCGAACCAGCCACTTTATGTGGTTGACGGTATCCCGATGGATAACTCCGGATTTGGTCAGGCAGGACTTTGGGGCGGTCACGACGAAGGTGATGGCTTAACCAGTATCAACCCCGACGATATTGAGTCTATTACAGTGTTGAAGGGTGCAAATGCTTCAGCCTTATACGGTTCTCGTGGTGGTAACGGTGTTATCAACATCACTACCAAGCGTGGTTCGAAGAGAAAAGGCATCGGGGTAGAATTTAACACCAATTATGTTGTAGAAAAATTATACGACCAAAGCGAGCTTCAAACTAAGTATGGAGCAGGTAATTATGTGGATTCAACTCCAGACGGTTTAGTCAACGGAGTGGCTACCAAACCAGGTACTGCTATCCAGGCATTCAACTGGGGTAACATTGCCTGGGGTCCTCAAATGGACGGCAGCCAAGTGCCTCAATTCGATGGGTCAACAGCGCCTTATTCTAACGCCGGAAATCAATTTGAAGAATTCTTCGAAACTGGACAAGCCTGGACCAATAGTCTTTCGCTGAGTGGTGGAGGTGAAAATCAAAGTTTCCGTTTCTCCGTTTCGGATTTGCGTAGCACAAGTATTATTCCCAACTCAGGTTTCGACCGGACAAACTTAAGCTTCAACGTTAATTCAAAATTTGGCAAGAAGCTTACCCTTAATGCCAAGGTGATGTACGCCCACGAATATGCTAAGAACAGACCGCAGCTTTCGGATTCTCCGAACAATGCAATTCACTCTTTGTGGAGAACTCCTCCAAGCGTTGACGTAGGCTCATATTATGGCGACCCTGCAAAACCAGGTGCCATTCCTTCATGGATCACCGACCCTAACTTGTTGCTGGCATACGGACAAGGAGGTGCTGCGAAGTTTCCTGGTCAGGAGTGGTTACGTGCACCCAACAACTGGGATCAAAACCCCTATTGGGCAGCTCACGTAGTTCAGGATAGCGACACAAGAGACCGGTTCATTTCATCGGCTCAGCTTAAGTATGATATCCTCGACTGGTTGTATGTATCAGGCCGTCTTGGTATGGACTGGTATACACGACGTGATACCGGCCTTACTCCTGAAGGAACAGGCCATAACCTGGCAGGTAGCCGCACTGAAGGTGAAGACCGTGTTCGTGAAGTCAACATGGACTTTATGCTAGGTGTTAATAAGACCTTTGGTGATTTTGGCATCAATGCCTTTGTTGGAGGAAACAAGATGACAAGGTCGTCAGAACGGATCAGTGCCAATGGTAATGGATTCAGCGTTCAGTTCTTTGACGCTATCAACAATTCCGCAACCCGAAACTTTGGTTATGGATTTAGCGAACAAGGAATCAATTCGCTTTTTGCGTCTGCCGAAGTAAGCTACAAGAATTACTTGTTTGTGACGGCAACAACCCGGACAGACTGGTTCTCGGTGCTGAACCCAGAATATAATAAAGTAGACTATCCATCAGTTGGCGCAAGCTGGGTTGTTTCTGAGACTTTCCAGGGACTTCCTTCCTTCATCAGCTTTGGTAAAGTAAGAGCTTCCTGGGCAAAGAGCGGTATTGTAAACATTTCTCCTTATGCTGCTAACCTGACGTATTCACTCAACGGCAACACCCACCTTGGATACAAGATGGCAACGTTCTCGTCTGCAGGTGGTAACTCTGGTCAAATTCCCAATCCAACTCTTCAGCCGGCTGTTTCGAGCGAAATTGAACTTGGATTTGACGTCAGATTCTTTGACAACCGCTTAGGAGTTGACTTCACGTATTACGACCAAACCACAACCGATGATATAGTGGGAGCCACCATATCGCGCGCTTCTGGCTTTGGATCAACCCTTGTTAACGTCGGTCAGATTTCTAACAATGGTATTGAAGTATTGCTTAGTGGTACACCCGTGCGCGGTGCGCTTACATGGGATATTTCGTTGAACTTCGCTAAGAACAACAACAACGTTGACTTCATCAGCGATGGTACGAAGGAACTTGTACAGGAAGAGCCACGCACACGTAACGTCTTCATCAAGCACATTGTTGGTCAGCCATTCGGAACCATTACTGGTCGTACCCAGCAAATGACACCCGATGGAGTGCCGATCTTTAACGCAGATGGAACACCATTGGCGTCGGCCGCTTATTCACCTATTGGTAATGGCGTGCCTGACTTCACCGGAGGTGTTAACAACACGTTTAGCTTTAAAGGTGTCACGCTTGATTTCCTCATTGACTTCAAGTCTGGAGGCGACTTATTCTCGGGAAGCAACAACCGTCTTGCTCAGTGGGGCATGAGTGAACAATCATTGATTGGACGAGAAGGCGAAGCACCGTTGCACATTAACGGAGTAGTTAATACTGGAACTCCTGAAGCGCCAAATTACGTACCTGTTGATCGCGACCTGACTCCTCATGAGGCTAACGTTTATTGGAACAGAGTGGGCGGTGAAAGCACAGCCATCTCGACCATGTTCATGTATGATGCGTCGTTCGTCAAGCTGCGTCAGCTGACATTAGGATACTCGTTCCCTAGAACTTGGCTTACCAAGACTCCGATTCAGAACCTGTCGCTTTCATTTGTTGCCCGTAACCTATGGGTAATAAACAAGAACATCGACAACGTGGATCCGGAATCAACATATTCCACAAACGCTGGTGCGCAGGGACTTGAATATTTCGCAATGCCTGCTACGAGGTCATATGGTTTTAACTTGCGAGTAAGCTTTTAACTCTAACTGAAGAATCATGAAATATCTAAGTAAGATAATACTATTAGCCTGTGGCCTGACGATACCATTTGCGAGTTGTGACACGGATACCCTACACGACCTCAATATCAATCCGCAGGCCCTTAATGAGGTGAATATGAACTTCTTGTTCTCTGCTGCTCAATTGGGTGCTGCTTCCGGCGGGTCCGAAGGTGACAACCGATACATTGACTGGCGGACCAATATTGGTTATTGTGCTTATTGGATGCAGCACCTTGCGAATTCCGGAACCGGTGGTTTGGGTGCTGGTGACAAGTACTTTGAAAACGTTGAATCTGATAACGCACCATGGGAGTTTATCTATGGTGGACAGCTGAAGAACCTCGAAGAAGTACTGAAACAAACTGGTGAACTTGGCTTTGAAGAAGGCAGGCGGAAAAACACGAGGGAAGCAGCGAGAATTCTGCGCGCTTTCCTGTTTATGCGTCTTGTTGATTATTACGGCAATGTTCCCTACACTGAGGCCCTAAAAGGCATAACCGGTACATTTAACCCTGCTTATACTTCTGGGCAGGAAATTTATGCATCTATCCTGTCAGAATTGGAATCAGCTGGTGCCGCAATCAGCTCAGGTAACCCTGATGATGGATTTGCTGCTTCCGACATGTACTTCCAAGGAAATATTGACAAGTGGAAAAGATGGGCGAATTCACTTATGCTGAGAGCTGCAATGAGGATGTCAATGGTTGATTTGCCTGGAGCTACTGCTGCCGTCAACAAAGCGATTGCAGGTGCGGGCGTGATGACTTCCAATGCAGATAACGTTTGGGTGCCAATGTCTGAAAACCCAAGCTTGTGGACGAACCAAAACGGAATTTCCCGCGCGTTCATCCCTGGTGATGGTGGCCAGTCTCGGGTGATGGGCAAAACGCTCATTGACCAATTGATGGGTCCTAATAAGGCCAGTGTCGCCGATGACGATCCCCGTCTAATGATCTTCACCGAGGGCGTAAATGGCAACACAAGTCCCCTGGCACAAAAGGGTATGCCTAACGGTCTGGATGCTGGTACCTTGGATGCCTACACAGGGATCACAGGTTCAAACCCCGCTCAGCTTTTCTCCGTGATCAACATGAAATTGCTTGATCGCAGTGAGCCATATCTTTTGATGAGCTATTCGGAAGTTGCACTGCTCCTTGCAGAAGCAAAAGAACGAGGCATTGGTTCAGTTTCTGGCACAGCCGCTGCTCACTATGATGCTGGTGTGAAAGCTGCGCTACAAATGTATGTGCCATATGACGCATCATTTGCCGTTCCTGACGCTGCAGTTACTGCTTACCTGGCTAACAACGCTTACACCCCAGGTGCTACCGGTCTTGCACAAATCGGTACGCAGATGTGGATTACCAAGTTCCTTAACTGGTGGGAAGCATGGGCAGACTACCGTCGAACCGGTCTCCCGGCACTGGTTGAGATCAACTACTCTGGTAATATTACGGGCGGTAAGATTCCAGGCAGACTGAGATATCCTAGTCACGAGGTTGCTACGAACAGCGCGAATATCGCTGAAGGTGGAACGTCTCCTGACAATCAGAAGGGAAAAGTTTGGTGGGATAACTAGAATAGGTGACCACGTAATTTTAGCAAGAGGCTGCTCCATGAGCAGCCTCTTCTATTTGTTGTCAGCCCTGACAAAGGCAAATGCTTAGTGATGGTGACTATTCACTTTTTGCAAATGTCCCGTCGCCATTCGATCCCATGTAAGCGCCCCATACCGGCTGCGATTTCATCCGTATCGGGGTGTCTATACGCCTTACCCTCATTCCGAGGAATGAAAGCAGCATAGAACGATGATAGTACTGACAGTGAACAATATCTAAATATCCATCATCATCAAGATCGCCAATCCAGGGAGTTGAAAAGATATTCTTAAAACCTTTCGACTGATCTATGATCTGGAACGATCTGGTTTGAAAATCCATTGCGATAAGCTTGTTCTCGATGTTAATGGGCTCGTTTCCCGTAAATCCGACGCTACAATCAAATTCGTTTATACTAATGATCGCTTCATCGCGTCCATCTCTATCAATATCATACACCACAGGCGAGGAAAATCCCGTACATCCGATTGAATCGATGAACGCGATCGAGCCGTTGCTACCGTCGAGCATTACCTGAAGTGAGCCGGTGCTGTTTGGCCATTGTCCTCTGCTGGCGAACGTAAAAAAATCGGGAATTTCATCATCCGTAAAATAACCAACGGCCAGACTATTGCTGCATTCCGTGTCCTTGATAGTTTGTTGCCAGAGTATTTTATTATCCTTTCCGTCAATGGCGAAAACATTACTGCCATGAGTGATCGCTACAATGTCCAAATTGCCATCTCCGGTTATATCCACAAGAGATGGAGGCGCAATGAATCCATGTCCCTTTTCTGAAGCAATGATCGTTGCTTTAGAAAGTTCGTTATTCATCAGGTCTGAAAGTTTTGCAACATATAAATGGCCATTGATCGTCTCCCCACCAGTTCCAAACACGATATTAAATTCATTACTTCCTTGCCGAACAAATCCCACCGGTGACATGTAAGATTCCTTTCCATCGGGCATTGTATCTGCCGCGATTATTTTTCCACTCTTGATGTCAAAGATCATCAATACACCCGGGTACCTGTCAACTTCCGAATTGGGGTTTGCATATGAATTGCCTCCGTTGACTGTCATCAGATCCATCAAACCATCGCTGTTTTGATCCGGAACAAGGATGCTATTATTGAAGTTATATCGCGCATACTTCATGATTGAATCGTTTTCATGATCGGAATGCTTGTATTCCCAGATCAGTTCGCCCGTCTTACCATTGATCGCCTTGAAATGCGGTGACCTTCCGCCTATAAACACATCGCTTACACCGTCGCTCGTGATATCATACAAGGTAGCTGCTCCGTATACCTGATCGGGTGATTCCTGTTGCCAAAGAACCTTTCCTGTCTTTCCATCCATTGCTATTATGCCCTGTTCGCTGTGTTGATATTCGTTCTTACCGGCGCCTATAACGATGTCCAATACGCCGTCACCGTTGAGGTCCGCCGTTCGCGGTGAAGATTGAGATCCTATTACGGGAAAGTCTTCATTCCAGACCATAGCACTTTTCTTCTTCTGGCACCCTAACATTACGATCAATAATACCAAGCACACAAGCTTGAGGTTGGCAAGTAATACGAATTTAAAATACCGCATATTCGAAAGGACTAATGAAAGAAAGTTAGAAGTTAGGAGTTAGAATCTAGAAGTTAGAAGTTAGAAGTTAGGGGGTGTATCCTTACTCTATATACCTTATACCCTTGTACCTTATAACCCCATACCTCACAATGAAGCGGCTAAAGATAGATAAAAAAGGTTCATTTCCGGACGTATTTAAGGCCATTAACGGGAGTCCCTATGAGACAAAATAAACTCTTTTGAAATCCCATTTTTAGAGATTCTGCTTTAACTTGTGTTTCAAAATACCCCCAAACTTTCTGGCAAAGCCTGAGACAGAATGAACTCCAAGTCTTAATTTTTTTACCCATGAAAGTCCGATTTTTTATATTATTGATTTCAACGCTGGGCCTGCTAGCCAATGGCACGGTTGCTCAGCAACAACCGTTGTTTGAATCTCTTTCGCCGCAAAAGACTGGCGTTACTTTCAAGAACATTTTGGAAGAAGGTCCGAAATCAAATGTGCTGACTTATGAATATTTCTACAATGGTGGTGGAGTGTCGGTTGGTGATATAGATCG
>DATHIE010000498.1:0-9742 GCA_035316905.1 Chryseolinea sp.
AGTGTTAGTGGCCTAAACCTGTCCTATGAATCGCTATATGATAAATGAGGGGTATTTACCTCTTGAAGAATTTGTACTAGGACTCCCAAAATCTTTTGACGGCATTGGAGAGATCATCCTGAACAACCGTAATGTTATTAAAAAAGTAGCCACACCTCAAGGGACATTTGTAATCAAGAATTTTAAGGGCATGTATTTCTTTAATCGCCTTGCCTACTCATTGTTTAGGAAATCCAAGGCGGAAAGATCATATCTCTACTCGCTTCGTTTACGAGATAAAGGTATTCTTACACCTCCGCCCGTGGCCTGGATAGATTGCTATCGTTGGGGCCTTTTGACAGATAGTTACTTCATCAGTGCGTATTACCCGTCAAAAACACTTTCACAAATTTTCAAGGAACCTGGCCTTGACGATTACGAGGCGAAGAAAACCTTGTACAAACGTCTGGCAAGCTTTGCGCTAACACTGCATCGCCTTGATATTTATCACGATGATTTTTCATCGGGAAACATTTTGATTATCGACAATCCCGATTCCTTCTCGTTTGCATTGGTTGATTTGAACCGGGTACTGTTCCGGAAAGTGAGTTACAGAGATGGGCTTCAGAACTTTGCCAAATTAGGAGTTCCAAAGGAAGATCTAAATATGCTCATCCGGGAGTATGCCATATTATCAGGTCAGCCAATAGATAATTCAATCGATGCGTATTGGGCAACCAAGAAGCGATCAGATTTTGTTCGTAGCTTAAGGAAAAATATCAGAAGGTACACGTTAACGCCTCTGGAACAAATAGTGGGTGGAAAGTAATTTGTTTTTTACTTTATTGAGCGCATGGGAATATTAAAAAAGATAAACGGAATAAGAGGCGTGCTAATGAGAAGAATGACGGACGGTATCCGGCTTTCCCGTCCTGCCCGCGACATTAATTTCACGAGTAAAGCCGACATTAAAAGGATCTTGATTTGTCGGCCCAACCACAGGCTGGGAAACCTCCTATTGGTCACTCCTTTGCTGCAGGACGTGATCGAAACCTTCCCGCTTGCCAAAATTGATTTATTCGTAAAGGGAAGCGTTTCACCTTCGCTATTTAAGAACTACACCAACATTAACAGGATCATTCAGCTACCCCAAAGACCTTGGGGAAGTTTGTGGAAATACCTGAGCGGGTGGCTTGCCATTCGCATGAATCGTTATGATCTTGTCATTAATGCAGTGAACCATTCAGCGTCAGGCAGGCTTTCTACAAAATTTGCTAATTCCAAATGCAAGTTCTTGGGTGATATTGATGAGAATATTCAATTACGTTTTCCCGATCATGAACATATGGCGAAGTATCCAGTGTACAGCTTCCGGAAGAATTTGCTCGCAATGGGATTTAATGCCAGCAAAAGAAGAGTTGCGTTCCTGGATCTTAAATTAAGTTCGGACGAAATCGCTGCTGGAAAAAGAACAGCAGATGCACTTGTACAAAACGATAAGAAGATCATTTGTTTGTTCACCTACGCTACCGATAACAAATGTTATTCTGAGGTTTGGTGGATGAAGTTCTATGAAAGGCTAAAGAGTGAATATGAGGACTACAACATTATCGAGATTTTACCTGTCGAAAATGTTTCGCAAATCTCCTTTCTGCCTCCGTCGTTTTACAGCAAGAACGTTCGTGAAATAGGTGGACTGATTGCGAATGCAGAAGTCTTTATAGGCGCTGATAGTGGAATGATGCACCTGGCCAGCGCTACGAAAACACCTACCGTTGGACTGTTTCAAAACGCAAATACATGTATTTACGAACCCTATAACCCCGGCAGTGTGGCAATCAATACCGGGATTAGCGATTGCGATGAATGCATGAGAATACTAAACAGGGTACTGCCTCGCTCACTTGCCCTTCGATTACAAGAACAAATTTAGTAACAATAAATCGTCATCGTCGAAGTGGCCATCGACAAGATGTTCTTGTATATCAATTTGTGTTCTGTCTATAAAGTGGATTGGATTATTGGACAATCTGCGATTAAAACCTTCAAAAAAAACTATCTATATCCCGCCGCCTGCAATTCAAAGAGCTCCGAATACCTTCCTCCTGTTTTCATAAGCTCCTGATGTGATCCAACCTCGGATACTCTTCCGTCCACCATTACTGCAATCCGGTCTGCAATCCTAACTGTGGAGAATCGGTGTGAGATAACAATACCAATCCTTCCCTTTAAATTTTCTTTCAACTCGGCAAAGATTGCTGCCTCTGCTTCCGGATCCAAGGAAGATGTCGGCTCATCTAAAATCCAGATGTCTGCATCGCGATACATAATCCTCGCTAACGCAAGACGCTGCCATTCACCGCCAGAGAGATCATGTCCTCCTTCAAAAAGTCTTCCGACTTTTGAATCCAGCCCATTGGGCATTTTTTTAACAAGCCATTCACTGCGGGCATCACGAAGTGATTCCAACACGCGCTCATCCAACACTTCTGCACTGGGTCTTCCCATTGTGACATTTTCCCGCACGGTAAGTTCGTAGTTAGCATAGTCCTGAAAAAGAACACCAATGCGATTCCTCAATTCCTCAGGATCTGTATTCTTAAGATCAACTCCTCCGACGCTGATCGATCCTTCGTCCACTTCATAGAACCTGAGTAACAGCCTTACGATCGTGCTTTTTCCTGCGCCGTTCTCACCAACGAGCGCTATCAATTCGCCATCGTTAATGGTGAGATTGAAGTCTCTTACAGCATATTCATCACTACCAGGATATTTAAAACTGACATTATCAAATACAATTCCCTTGTCAAACTTAGCAGGTAGTGTTTCCGGGTTGTCAACTTTTTTTACCAGGTCATCGATGGAAAGGAACGAGAAATAATCATCGAGAAATGTGGTATGCTGATCAACAGAAACAAACGTGCTTGATATCTGGGCAAGTGTAGAAGATACAGAAGTAAATGCTCCGATTACGAGAACCACTCCACCTGGATCAATCAATCCTTCGACACCCTTTAAAGAAACAAACAAATAGGCAAATGCTAACGTTGTACCGGTTACAATACCGGTAAGAATTGAAACCCGTGTTCCGGATTTATACATCAACGCCCTCTGACGATAAAGATTTTCGGACAGATTACTGTGACGTCCCAGTAAATAATCTGCAAGAACATATGCACGGATTTCTTTGGTCGTTCTCGGCTGAACAAGCAAATCTCCGATATAGCCACGTTCCCTTTCTTCCGGCGTTTCCTTGTAAAAGAATTCATAAAGCTTTGAGGTCACGCGGCTTTCTAACGCCAACGACAGACCTGCAGCAGCGATCGCCAGGACTACCAACATATAATGAAGGCTCGCCAACAGCGAAGCCATCAAGATGATCGATACAATGTTACTGGTTAGTCCCAGTACCGACCATGTCAGATCTCCCGGTCTCCACGATACATCTCTTTTTGCCCGCGCTAAGCGGTCATGCCAATTCGAATTGTCAAAATTTCCAATATCAACTTTGGAAGCCTTTGCAAGCAGCCTTTTTTCCGCTTCAAGCTCCACGCGCCTTACAAATAAATTTCTTCCGTATCCCATGTAGGCGCTAATAGTGCGCTGTAAGGTTGCTACAATCCACAACCCAACCACTACCCAGATCAATTGAGAGAAAAGTATCGTGTGATTCCTTGCTTCTGCAATACGGTTGACAAGCAGCGAACCGAGGTAAACGGCCATGGGCGACATCGCAGCATTGACCATCCCCAAAAGAGAAAACCTGACCAGCGATGTAGGTGAAGCAGCCCAGGCAAGCTCCATTCCTTTTTTCAAATTAGCTCTAACCCGAGCTGCGCGGGTAGTTGTTTTTGCTGTGACTGATTTCATCCTTTTAAATTAGAAATAATGACTGGGACGGCGAAGTATATTCCCATCAGAACAACGGAAGGCAGATTTTAGATCATTAATTTTCCAATGGCTAAAACTTCGCTAAACAATATGTTAATGTTGAAGTAATCAGGAGGATAAATTCTTCTATATTGTTCAGCTTATCTTTGTTAAGCTTTACCATCTGCCGAATCAAATTACATGAAAAGGCTTTTCCTAATAAAATTGATACTTGCAGGGCTTTGTTCGTACGCCCAGGACAATCGTCAACCTGTACTATTGCCAAATGGCTGGAAGCTCACGCCGGCTGGCAAATCATTCCCCCTTGGTGACCTTCCATTGAATATTGAGGTAAGTTCATCTGCAAAATATATGGCCGTTACAAACAATGGACAGGGCACGCAAACGATAGATCTCATTGACGTTGCCGCAGAAAAGAAAATCGACTCCGTGGTGGTGGACCGGTCATGGTATGGGCTACAGTTTTCTGTAGATGAAAAATATCTCTATGCTTCCGCGGGCCACAACAATCAAATATTGAAATACGAATTGCGCGCCAACAAACTGGCACTGGTTGATAGTCTGGTCTTAGGAAAACCTTGGCCTGAACGCATTGGACCAGCCGGGCTCACCATCGATGAAAAAAGGAAACGCCTTTATGTCGTCACTCGCGAGAACAAAAGTCTTTACATCATCGATCTGAAAACCAAGCAGACAATCAATGTATTTGGCCTCGAAGCGGAAGGGTATGCCTGCAAACTTAGCAGCGATAACCGCGAGCTCTATATATCATGCTGGGGATGTGACAAACTCTTGATCTTCGACCTTGACAAAAACATTTGGAAAAACCCAATCATGGTGGGTGATAATCCGAACGAAATATTGATTACCCCGAACGGAAAGTATCTATTTGTGTGTAACGCTAATGACAACACCGTTTCGGTTATAGATGTCAAAGCAAAAAAAGTAATTGAGACGCTGGATGCTGCGCTGTTCCCCAATTCACCCAGTGGCTCAACCTCGAACAGCCTCGCTTATGATGCTGCGAAAAAAGTGCTCTACATCGCCAATGCGGATAATAATTGCCTGGCCGTTTTCAATGTGGCTAAGCCGGGAAGCAGTCTGCCGTTAGGGTTCATTCCAACGGGTTGGTACCCCACCTGTGTTCGCCTCGTGGGTAAACAGCTATGGGTTTCTAACGGAAAAGGATTTCAATCGAAAGCCAATCCCTTCGGTCCTTCACCTGCCAGAACACGAGAAGAGGTCATTCATCATGGGGGGATCACCAAGAAAGGAAGCGAAGTTCAGTACATCGGATCCTTGCTCACGGGCACAATGAGCATCATTAATCTCCCGACAGAAAAAGAACTGAAAGAGTACTCCAGCCAGGTCTTCAACAACTCTCCTTATTCGGAATACCGGAGAAAAGTCGCAAGTACTCCTGCACCAATCAAGCTCGGAAAGGAGTCGCCCGTTAAGTATGTCTTTTATGTCATCAAGGAAAACCGGACATACGACCAAGTACTCTCTGACATAAAGGAAGGCAACGGTGACACTACCCTTCTTTTGTTCGGCCGGAAGTATACACCCAACCAACACAAGCTCGCGGAGTCATTCGTGTTGCTCGATAATTTTTATGTCAATGCTGAAGTCAGTGCAGACGGACACAACTGGAGCATGGGTGCATACGCCAACGACTATCTTGAAAAAACATGGCCGTCTAGTTATAGTGGCCGCGGCGGAACCTATGGTGGTGAAGGCGAGCGGGAAATTGCGAACAATAAGAATGGGTTTATTTGGAACAACTGTCATCGCTATGGTATTTCATATCGTACCTATGGAGAGTTTATGAACGATGAACGACCGACCATTCCTATACTCGCCGGACACAACTGTCCGACCTTTCCCAGCTATGGCTTGAATATTCGCGATACTAGCAGATTTAACGTTTGGAAAAAAGATTTCCTGCAATTGCTTAAGGATAACAAGTTGCCGCAGTTCAACACCGTCCGGTTTGGCAACGACCACACCGAAGGCATGCGATTAGGAAGACCAACTCCCTACGCACACGTGGCCGACAACGACCTGGCTGTTGGATTATTTATTGAAACATTGTCGCAGAGTTCCATCTGGAATGAAACAGTGGTTTTTATTTTAGAAGATGACGCACAGAATGGAGCCGATCACGTGGATGCTCATCGCAGCCCAGCTTACATAGCCGGAGGTTATATCAAGAGAAATTTTGTAGATCATACCTTATACACAACTGCCTCCATGCTTCGAACTATCGAATTACTGCTAGGCATGGAGCCTATGACGCAGTATGATGCAGCCGCGACTCCAATGTGGCCTTGCTTTACATCAACACCAGCGTCATTCTCGTTTCGCGCGATTTTACCATCCGTTAACCTGGATGAGAAAAATGTGGCGGTCAACCAATGGCAAAAGAAATCGGAGCAGTTCTCATTTGTGAAAGAAGACACCAATAATGACATTGAGTTTAACCGTGTGCTATGGCATGGACTCAAGGGGGACATTCCTTTCCCTGGTCCCACTCGCGCGGCGTTTGTGATCCCGATGGCTGGCGATGACGATGATAATTAGACGTGATAAATGCGGTCCAGGACATGGACGAAACTTTTTCCGATAGTATGCACTATCGCGCGATACTTCCCCTGAATGTGGACTTCACTCCTCACCTATCGCACACTGTGTACGTTCATGCAGGGAGCCATGGCTGTTTGACACCCCTCACAGATTGCCAAAAATTACACTCGCCGTTACCGGAACTAACGACGGAGCGGAGGGTCGTTAATCATATCATGATGTCGCAAGTGGTTTGGTGCACGTTTTGATAGCAGATACTTAATTAACAAAGACTACAATACAAAATTAACAAAGACCTCAATTCAAATTTTTATGAAATACATCTTTACAACCTTTGCTTGTGTACTCGCTCTTAACTGCGTTGCACAGCATCATTTCCACAAAAAAGATTCCCGTACATATAATTTTAGCCAAGTGGATCCTTCGACGATTGACAAGGAGGAACTTCGGAAAAAACTTGAAACTGCTAAAATCAAGTCGGGATACGATTCGCTCCAGGCACTCACCGAATATGTTCATATGACAGACGATAATCAATTTGCAACATTAGCGTTCGGTTACCAACACGCCTTTGGGTCACTCTCTAACTTGCAACGCGAGTTGGCTCCTCTTGGATTCAACAACATCAATGAAAATACCAGTAACTTTCTGATTTCACTTGATATGTATAAGAATCGTGTCATGGTATCGTTCATAGCGGCGCCAGGTTTCAGAAATCTGTCCACCAATGAAGACTTAGAACTTAGAATAAGAAGAAGTGCAATTCAAACCGGTATTGGATACGATCTGATTAAAAACAAACATATCGACCTCTTTCCACAGGTAACGATCGGCTTTCAGGATTTTCATCTTGACGTTACTCAAAAGGACGTCAATGTTAACACTATCCCCGACCTCGTGGATGAAATGGTTAACACTTCCATGAGGAAACGGACCTTTATATTTACGTACGGTGGCGAGTTCGATTACAAAATTTATACAGCCACGCGTGCCAGAATCATTCTTGGTGTTCGTTATGCACAGGTAGTTGAGGCCGGAGACGGCAAGTATAGGATCAACAAAGCCAGTTCAGACTTCAAGCTTGACGATACAATTGCAAAATCAACATTGTCATTTGTTGTGAAGATGATACCCGGCGCGCGTCGCTAATTTTTTAAAAATTCCGACTGGACAGAAAAGATCGGTTCATAAAGTTCTAAGAAGGCCGCAAGAGAAATACTTCCTTGCGGCTTTTGTTTTCCCGACGTCGTGACTTGTTACATATCTGCACGTTGGGCACGGGTGTGGGTGTGTTCACCGCGAAGACGCAATGGCGCAAAGGTTGCCCAAGGAGAATAATAACATTATCGGGGGAATATTTCCATAGTGCTTGCATTCGCGACGGGTTGCCGTTACCAAGCCAAACACGATACTTCGGGCGGAATAAACACTGCATCGAATTGTGGTTATCTCAGCGAAGGCCGCCTGAAAATTAGGCAAGACTTAGATTTGATATAGAGTGGGCCTTTGATAATTTATTGTTCGCTAGTACATTAGGTAAAGAAATATAGGCATGGCGCCTATACACACTCGTTTGTGCGTCATGCGTTTTGGACAGGGCGTAGCCATAGACGACGAGAGAATAAGAAATGGAACAAAAAAATGAAGGATAAAGAATTACAAGTTGTATGTTGTTTCTGCGGACAAGGATTGCCGTTTGACAAAGCGGTAGAAATCACCATTAGAATAGATAGAGAAGCTGATGAAGTACAGGCAGTCTACGCTCACCCTAAATGTATTGACAAAGCGTTGCATCAAAGTGTACCACGGGGATTTGAAATAGACTGAAAAACGCACAACAACAGGTAGTGAACATTGCGGGCAGCGTGCAAAATTTGTAGTTTAGCTTTTAAATAACCTTCGGTAATGGGATAGTTGGCATGCCTTCGTCATTTACCAAGCCCTCCTTATCCCGCAACGTCACATACCCAAGCGTTGTAGCTCATGCTCTGACGTCTCCCTGGACAATGGCGACTCCGACTTAAAATATTTGTTTTCAAGGACCTTTAAAATAAATGACAAAAAGTATTGACAAGACGAAACTTTTCAGATGGATAAATATAGGACTTGCTATTTGCTTTGGAGCATTTATCTATTTTGACTTGACATACTTGGGTTTTGCATTGTGCTTTACACCAATGGGAATTCTTTGCTTGACGGCAGTGTATTTTAACACGGAACCCTTGGGAATGGGAATTGGTGGATTTGACTTTGCTATGAGGCTGCTGTTTAAAGAATATTACAATAGATACTTTAATCTGACTTTAGGGGTAATTGAATTGATATTTGGTATTGGTTCTATTTTTAAATTAATCGAATGAACATTGGACACGACTGGCAATGATCAAATGAAAAAATATATCGTTTTAAAATTAATTGGATTAGCAATACTAGCTATGATAACTTTAGTTATCATTTCAATCCTTGAAGTTACAGTGTATTCTTATGTCGTAAATCCCGGACAAGAAGTTAGCGTTTATGAAGCACACGCTACATTTTCCGCACCATTTGTTTCTGGAATTTTCGGGTTTATTCTTTTCTTCCTCATTACAAGACATTGGAAGAAAAAGGAATTTCATAATTTACCCAGATTAATAATTCTTTTTCCACTCATTTATGTATTGTTGGACTTAGTGGTTTTATTGTTGGCGGGGACAGTTCAATGGTCAAGTTTTATTTTAACTTTTGTTCTGGCCAATGGAGCAAAATTTCTAGGTAGCTACTTAGGATTTAAATTAACTAAATGACAGCAGACTTGCGGGCAGTCACGCAGTTGGCCAGCGAACCAAGATGAGCAAACAACGACTGCTAACAATAAGCCATATGACATTTATGGAAGATACAATTCCCATTAAGATACAGAAATCATAACCCATCAACTTGTATGAAATACGTATTCCTGCTCCTTGTGCTCTCGAGCGCTTCGTTTGCTCAAACTAGACAAATGAAGATCTTTATTTCCGTAGACATGGAGGGCATTGGTGGCATTGGCACATCGGCCATGACAAGCACCGGCGGAAAAGATTATGAAACCGGCCGGAAACTGATGACCAACGAAGTGAATGCAGTTGTCAGCGCTATTCTTGAATCGGGGCCGGCTACTATCGTGGTTAACGATAGCCACGGCGATATGCAGAACCTGTTACATACGCAGCTAGACCCGCGGGTGGAATACATACAAAGTAACATCAAACCGTTGGGCATGGTGCAAGGTCTGGATGCCACTTTTGATGGCGTGATCTTTATC
>DATHIE010000499.1:0-5913 GCA_035316905.1 Chryseolinea sp.
GCACGGCAGCGTAACAGATTGCCTCGCTTTGCCCCGCATGTTGACGCCGGGATGAAGGTGTCCGGATAAATTATAGAATTCCCGGTTTGCTTCTTCCAGCGGATGATGCGTAAAAATGAAGGGGGCGATCCGAAGCGTCTCGTGCACAACAATGCCCTTTCGGACATACTGTTGTTCACTCATAATATCATGATTACCCAGCACCAGCTCAAAAGAGATCTTTACAAAATATTTGACAAGTTCCCCGAACACTTCCCACTCCGGGTTATAGTGGCTATGAAAAAGATCGCCCAGGCAAATGACGCGTTGAGGTTTTGTGAGGTTGATGAGGTCGATCATTAGCTCGAGATTCCGTTCGTTGGCTTTAGGCGGAACTGGGATCCCCGATTTTCTGAAATGATTCACTTTGCCCAGGTGAACATCGGCGAGGAAGAGTATTCGTTCGCGACCCCAGAAAACTGCCTTCTGGGGAAGTAGCTCCATCTGCTCACCAAAGATTTCCACCTGCATCACGCGACAATCTAATCAATAGACAGGCACTCTTGCAACAATAAGTAACTGATTGAATATCAACAATATGTAGGCGTGCTAGGCCTCCGTCCAAAAAAAAGTTAACATTGGCTTAACAATGGGCTTCCTATTTCCGGCTAGATTGCAACCCGAATAGACATTTTATGTTTGAATTAGATCTGGCGCATTCTGCGCTTCTTGTTGCCTGTCTGATCGCCGCCTGTTCCTTTGAATTTGTTAATGGGTTTCACGACACAGCCAACGCTGTGGCGACCGTTATTTATACAAATTCACTAAGACCCTGGATAGCAGTTATATGGTCTGGTATTTGGAATTTTCTCGGCGTGTTCGCAGGTGGAATTGCTGTAGCCGTCGGGATAATCAATCTCCTTCCCGTAGAAACATTGGTAGATCAAAATATCGCCCATAGTCTTTCGATGGTGATAGCCTTACTAGTAACCGCTATTTTCTGGAATCTGCTAACATGGTACCTGGGTATTCCCTGCAGCAGTTCCCATACGCTGATCGGATCAATATTGGGAGTTGGTCTAGCCTATTCGTTGCTGCCTGAAGCACTCGGCGATGCCGTTAATTGGAGTAAAGCTTCAGATATTGGCCTCTCATTGTTGATATCTCCTCTGTTTGGTTTCTCCATGACCATCATCGTAATGTATATCATTCGATCCCTCACAAAGAAAACGTCATACGGGGAAAGCCTTTTCAAAGAGCCTAAAAAGAATAGCCCTCCACCGGTGTGGATCAGAGGCATACTCATACTGACCTGTACCCTCGTGAGTTTTTTTCACGGCTCAAACGACGGACAAAAAGGTGTCGGACTTGTGATGTTGATATTGATTGGCATAGTTCCCTCTTATTTTGCACTCGATAATTCGTTCACGCCCTCAAAGTTGCCTGGCTCGCTGACAAAGATTGAAAGGGTGATCTCTACAATTGATGCTTCTATACTTTCGGCAGCGGACAGGGCAAATCTCACTGAAGTTGGTGATCTAAACCGGGGACTTCAGGCGCGTTTTGCCACCTTACAAGATGTGACTTCCATTCCGAAAAACGATCGATTCCTTGTAAGGAAAGATATCATGATAATGGAACGCCATTTAAATTCGATTGCAAAGAAACCTGAAGTCAAACTCAGTGATGCTGAAAAGGCAATCTTAAAAGACGAACTCAAGAATATCCGCAAAATAACTGACTACTCCCCTAAGTGGGTCTTGCTAATGATCTCCCTCTCGTTGGGATTTGGAACCATGATAGGCTGGAAAAGAATCGTTAAAACGGTGGGTGAAAAGATCGGCAAGGAACATCTGACCTATGCTCAGGGTGCCAGCGCGGAGATGGTGGCCGCTAGTACCATTGGCCTTTCCTCCTACTTTGGTCTACCCGTAAGCACTACGCACGTCCTCTCTTCGGGAATTGCCGGCAGTATGGTGGCTAACCGGGGGGTTAAAAACCTGCAGCCAGACACCGTCAGGAACATCCTGATCGCCTGGTTTCTGACATTGCCGGTCGTGATGATCATGGCAGGAACCCTCTTTCTGCTGTTCAGAGCCATTTTTTAGCCTCGTGAGGAAGTTTTTCCACAGTTCAAACGCTGATTCAGTCGAATTTTAGAGTTATCTTAGTTAACTTCATGATCCCTGTTGTGGAGTAATCTCTTCATTTTAGAAAAGTTCATGGAGGTGTTGAAGTTACATTTAAGGTTGTGAGGGGATAAAGAGAAGAAATTCTTCGTAGTTCCCGATTGTATGTCCTGGCTTTAATCTATGCGATCCGTACTCGTCATATTGGGTTGTCTCCTGATTGTTCTCTCCATTGACGCAAGTGGCCAGATGATGGACGACTTTGTCATCACGGATGAAGACGATCGTGTAACGTTTAGTGTAACTGACAACGACGCCGTCTTCCTTCCACAGCCTAACACCGTTGATCTAAACACAACCATTCCCGGACGCCAAACCACAGCTTCAACAAGCGAAGGCACGTATTCCGTAAATAATGGTGGGGACGTCACATTTGATCCTGCCAACAACTTTTTTGGATCATCTTCTCTACAGTACTCCATGAACTATGGGTTTTTTGGATTGACCGTAGGCACGGCCACGATCTACGTCACCGTAAACTCCGTTAATGATCGACCGGTCACAAAAGATGACGAAGAGGTTACTAATGAGGATACCCCGAAGGATATCAAAGTTCTGGCTAACGATACAGACATGGATGACGGAATAAATCCAGGGTCGATAATTATTACGGATGCAGAAGGCGGCACATTTGTTCCGAATGCTTCCGGGGAGGTTACATTCACCCCTACACTCGATTTTTCCGGAAATGCAAAAGCAAAATATACGGTTGAGGATTTTGCGGGAGCCACGTCGAACAAATCAGACATCAAGATCAGGGTGGACCCTGTAAATGATCCACCCGTGGTTATCGATGATGATGCAATCACCGATGAAGGCGTTCCTATAATTATAAAAATACTCGCTAACGACCATGACATTGATGGGTCGATAGTACTATCGTCGGTGGTGATATCAAATGAATCAGGTGGTACTTTCGTTGCAAATAACAAAGGCGAAGTAACATTCACCCCAGCTAACGGTGCCAAAGAAGCAACGGCGACCTATGACGTTCAGGATAATGAAGGCCAACCATCAATAAAATCTGCAACCATCAGGGTTACGATAAATTCTGTTAACGATCCACCCGTAGCCATCAACGACATTGTTAGTACGCAGGAAGATGCTTCGCTTTTAATAGAAGTGACTAAGAATGATAAAGACGACGTAGGAATAAATCTAGCATCGGTGGCACTCACGAATATGGTGAACGGTACGTTCGTTGCTAATTCGTCAGGAGTTGTGACCTATACGCCGCCGCCAAATTTTAACGGGATCGCTAGTGCAAAGTACACTGTAAAGGACAATGAAGGCGCTGTCTCAAACGAGGCCACGATAACCGTAACCGTTAGCGCTTTGAACGATCCACCGTCGTTCGATCCAATTCCCAATCAGAGGGTTTTGAAGAACACAGGAAATAAAACAATCACAATCACAGGGATAACGGCTGGGCCACTTGAAACTGAGACGCTGACGTTCAGCAAGCCCACGTCCGGGTCACCCGATATTGTCCCCAACCCTTCAATAACTTACAACGGAACAGGAAGCACGGCCACCCTTACGTTTAAACCTCAGCCTAATAAATCAGGAACCGCCCTTATCACCGTCGAGCTTGTAGATCAGGGAGGAATTACGTTTCCACGAACATTCACGATTGAGGTCATTGACGTTGAATTCACGTCGATGCCAATTACCATTGCCGCAACTGGCCAGCTGTATGAATACAACATTACAATCACAGCAGGTATCACTGAAACACTTTCGATTGTTGCCACACAAAAGCCCGCATGGACAACGCTGGCTCCCAATGGGACGAACCAGGCAAAATTAAGTGGCACACCGCCCGGCAATGCACCTCTTGCGAACCCAGTGACGCTTCAACTAAAAGACGGAGCTACAGTTCTTGATCAGCAACAATTCACGATTACCATCAACCGGCCTCCTACTGTAAGCGCTTTCGGAATTACCACCACGGAGGATATAGCCGCTGAATTCAGCATCGAAGACTTTGAAAATGCTTTTACTGATCCAGACAATCAGTCGCTCGCAGAGGTGATGATCACAAAGCTTCCAGAACACGGCACATTAAAATTGGGAGGTGTAGCGATTATTGCCGGAGCGACGATACCATCGGGTTCAATATCGGATCTAACTTACAATCCTACTCCAGATTACAATGGAATTGATGCTGCCTCCTGGAAAGGAAGCGATGGCTACAGCTTCAGCCAAAATGAAGCAAACATTGATTTTCTAATCAACCCTGCAAACGACAAACCGGTTATTGAATTCATTGAATCGGAAAATTTGCAATACGAGCTTGGCAGCGAAGTCCCGATCAAGCTAACTTCTGGAATACGCATCAGTGACCCTGACGATCTTACTCTTGGAGGTGCGGAAATACGGATAGACTTCTTTGAATATGAATCAGACAAAGAAGAGCTGTTATTTAAAGACACGCTCAACATCACCGGTAATTTCAATCGAGATGCCGGCATTCTGCTTCTGACCGGAAATTCCAGTATAGCAAACTATCAAGCCGCGTTGAGAAAAGTTAAATACAATTACGTTAACCTGGACCAGGTAATACTTAGGACATTCAACGTGCACGTTACCTTGGCTGATGGAAAAAGTACAAGTGACCCGAAGTCAAGATCGATCGAGTTCATCTACACATTCAAACACCTGGATATTCCTTCAGCGTTCAGCCCGAATGGAGATCGCACCAACGAAGCCTGGGTCATCAAATCACCTAACACCACCGACGGAACTGTACCCTACACAGATGCACAGATCCGCGTGTACAACAAAAGAGGACTCCTGGTGTATGAGGCAAAGGGATTTGAAAAGCCGTGGGATGGCACGTTCGGCGGCAAGGAACTACCGGTCGATACCTACTACTATACTATCGACCTCAAGTATAACAAGGTGCGTTACAAAGGAGTCGTAACTATCCTACGTTGATTTAGCACTATTCGGCATATTGAATAGCCATCCTTTTTATTCTATCCTCAAGTTTTTCGCTGGTGAGTTTTTCCCGAAGCCTATCGACCATGATCGGAAACGCAAAAGGAGTTGGCTTCTCAGGCCTGGTGATGATAATTTTCTGAGTTGCAATTCTTTCAAGGGCACGCCTCATTCGCGCGTCCTCAAGCTGAAAGTCCATTACCTCCTCGAACGCCTGCCTCAACAAGAGATTATGTGCATCGTAGTCGTGAAAGACGTTGAAGAATAATTGTGATGTGGATTGCAAATGGCGATCCTTCACCGGTTTGCCCGGATAACCTTTGAATACCAGGCCAGAAATTGCAGCGATATCCCTAAACTTCCTTCGCGTCATTTCAGTGGAATTAATACTGGCTTGTATGTCGCTGTACAAATTGTCGATACCCAATACATTGGTCTCTATTGCCTCGTCAATTGGGATAGGTTGATCTGACAAAAGCTCAAAACCATAGTCGTTCATGGCAATTGAAAATGTCAGCGGTTGAATTTGTGCGATTCGGTACGCCATCAGGGCGGCAATACCTTCGTGAACAAATCTTCCTTCAAACGGATACATAAGCACATGGTATCCTTCAGTGCTATGGAAGTATTCTACTAAAAACTCGTTTTTGCCCGGCAGCACAGATCTTTCCTTTTGCAAATCAAAAAGCGGTTTCAGGAAATGCAGCTCAATATCTTTATCCTTTCCATGAACTACTTCGTCGAGCTTGATACGTATCATATCACTCATCTGCGACGAAAGTGGCATCCGTCCACCCTGCCA
>DATHIE010000500.1:0-18090 GCA_035316905.1 Chryseolinea sp.
GATTGGATCAAACCTCTCGACGATGAAAAAATTGAATCCTATGCACGACGTTTGCTTGAACAGATCAAAACAGATCGCCCAACATTGGTGGGAGTGTCTTTCGGAGGGATGATAGCGATCGAAATTGCCAAGCTGATTGCAACAAATAAAGTCGTGCTGATTTCCTCGGCCAGGACGAAAGCGGATATTCCCGTTCGTCACAGAATTGCAGGAAATTTGCAGTTGAACAAATTAATCCCCGCGCCCCTGTATCGGACGGCAAACTTTGTTGTTTACTGGCTCTTTGGGGTAAAGAAAAAGAAGGAAAAAGAGTTGTTGAAGGCTATAATGGACGAAGCAGACAATGACTTTGTTGATTGGGCAACAAATAAGATAGTAAACTGGGACAATGAACAACAACTACCCAATGTGATAACTATTCACGGAACGGCTGATCTGATTCTTCCTTTTAGAAAAGCTGATCACGTAGTCCACGATGGAGGTCACCTTATGATCGTAAGTAAGGCTGATGAAGTAAGCCGAATCCTCAGAAAGATCCTTGACTAGCTAAGTGCGATACTATAACCTTATATAGACTTGATCTTTCAGATCTCCTTCGTCATCGATCCGACACAAGAAAGTTTTTTACTTCCTCGTTGAACTGAATGGGTTTTTCAAGATTCACCATGTGAGCAACTCCATCGAGCGTGATCTTTCGAACGTTGGGTATTTTGCTTTCCATAAGATTGGTGATCATTATGATGTCTTTCATGTCGTTGTTGCCGACGATGATCAATACCGGCGACTTAATGGAATCAAGGACTTCTGAAGCCGGTGGAATTTCCGTAAAACCTGGCCAGTGACTGAATTGGTGATGCTTAATGTTCTCATACACGCATTGTTTGACCGTACTGCGTAACTTTTCATCGATCTGATCTGGTGACCTGTTAGGTCCATCCGTCCATGACTTCACAAATGACTCTGCAAATCCAAGTGTATCCTTTTCGATAAATGTTTTTCGTCGGTCCTCATCCTGCGTCACGAGGACAGAATCCTGTTTGAAGTCCCATCCCACAAGACCAGGTGCTGCGAGTATAATCTTGTCACACCGGTCAGGATATGCTATGGCGAAGTCAGTGACGGCGACGGCACCCAGGGATAGTCCAATGAAATTAGCTTTGGCGATTTCTAATGTATCCATCACCTTTTTCAGGATTTCATTGATCATCAGGGTTGAGTCGCCATTGACGGTTTCTCCATGCCCTGGCATGTCGAGGGTGATAACCCGAAATGTTTTACTCAGATCGTTCACTTGTTCTTCCCACATTCGGTGATCAAGGAATCCGCCGTGCAACATAATTACAGGATCACCCCTTCCGGTTTCTTCGACATATATTCTATAGTCATCAACCGAAACAAAAAATTCCTTCCTCGTGATTCTTGTGCAAGAAAAGATCGTGATGATCATTATAAACATATATGCTAATATGATAGCAGGCCTCATACTTAGTAGATCTAATCGCTTTACTTAATCTGACTTGCCTTTTTGTATGGAAAGATTTCTTCAATCACCTCTCCGTTTTTCTTTCGGATTGCCAAATACACCTGGAAGTTATTGTCGTCGATAAATTCGAATGTCATGCCTTCAAACCAAAGCTTGTTCTTCTCTTTCTTGACCAGCTTGAATTCACGGACTTGATTTTTCTCCTCCCATCCGGTAAGATCTTTATTGAAATGTTTAAGCTTCAACGTGAGGGACTGACCATCTTCTGTAATTGTGACGATTTCATAAAATACTATCGCCGTATCATTTTTTATCAATCGATAGGAACCCATCATAGAATTTGCGTGTGGTGGCGACCATATCTCTTCCGTTACGCCACCGAGTGCCGTTCCTTTCCAATGGCCCGCAAGCCATGCGATATCCTCTATCGCCGCTTTCGGACGGGTGGTTCCCGTAAGTTTTAAAGTATTTGCTGTTTCTTTTTCCTGACCATAACTGGTAATTGAAATCGCGATCAGGGAGGTGAGTAAGACTACCTTATTCATATCTGTGAAGATTAATGTGATAACTTGATCGAACCATTATCTAATTTACTGTTTTCAGTTATCAAAATGCGACCGATTCTCTTTCAAATTCTTTGATATACTGCAATCATCCGTAAGATCTACCCCCTGGAAGGGGAGAGTATGCCGTGCTTTTGAGCGTTCAGATTGCACAATTTTGTTCCCGCGCGTGAGTGTAACCGGAACTCCACAATTCAAGTCTAATCCTCCAAATAGACAATCCATGTTGAAGAACTATTTGGCTATAGCCGTCAGAAACCTTCTGAAGTACAAGCTTTTTCTTTTTATTAATGTGCTGGGCCTGGGTGTGGCGATCGCCTGTTGCATCGTTGCCTTTCTCAATATTGACTTTAATGAAAACTTCGATAGGCAGCATTTTAATGCAAGGAACATTTACCGTGTTCAGTTCTGGAATGACTATGAAGGGACCCGAAACCGTTATGCGGTTGCGCCAACCCCATTGGGAAACATTATCAAACAAAATTTTGCCGACGTTACCAAGGTAGTACGATACACGGTATCATCTGCTGACATCAGGATTGGGAATGAACTCTTCAACACGAGACTTTCATATGCGGACTCGGCTTTTTTTGAATTCTTCAGTTTTGGATTAAAGGATGGCTCATTTGAGGATTTCCAGGACAAGAGCAAAATTTTCATAAGTGAAAAACTTGCGTCAACCTATTTCAATGCCCCGCTAGCAACGGGTAAACAAATTACTCAGGTAATTGACGGAAATTTGGTCGAGTTTACTGTCGGTGGAGTGTTCGAAAATCAACCTTTAAATTCCAGCTTCCAGTTCGATGCGATCACGCTGTGGGATAACTATCAAAACACAACGCTAACTCCTGTTTCTTTCGAGACAGACTGGAAAGTAATGAACACTTTATTTCTATGGATAGACGATCCATCACGCACTTCTGCCGTCACTCAGCAAATGCAAAAATATATTGAGCCACAGAATAGGGCGCGCGAGGACTTGAAAGTAACCGAATATTATCTTCAGTGTTTTGAGGGGCTGGCCCTGAGCTTTCATGATGGACCTTGGCTGAACGGTGATCAGTTGAATGCTGCCATGCCTCCTTATTCAGTGTTAGCACCAGCCATTATTGCCACCTTACTTTTACTTCTGGGCTGCTTCAACTTTACCAATACGTCCATTGCGATCTCCAGCAGAAGAATTAAAGAGATTGGGATTAGAAAGGTGCTCGGGGGTTCAAAGAAACAATTGGTCTTGCAACTGCTTACCGATACAATGATCCTTATTACAATTTCAGTGGGAGTAGGATTGGTATTGGCGCACTTTCTGGTTCCAGCGTACAATAGCATGTGGCCGTCGGTTGAGCTAAGCCTTGATTTCAGTGGGAATGGAACCCTCTTGATCTTTCTTGGTTGTCTGCTTTTGATCACCACTATAGTGGCGGGAAGCTACTCTGCATTTTACATAACTTCTTTCAAACCTATCTCCGTGCTGAAAGGTAATATGAAGACAGCGGGAACCAATTGGTTCACCCGTATTCTCCTGGGACTGCAATTCAGTATTGCGCTTCTCTCGCTGGTGTTCGGCTACGCCTATATTCGCAATGCAGAATATCAACGTGACTATGACCTCGGATATCTAACTAAAGGAATAATCACTGTACCGGTGACCAGCGGAGGTGACTTTAATGCTTATCGCAATGCGCTGCTTGTTAGTAAGGACATTGAGGTTGTTGCTGGTTCCAGGAATCATGTTTCGGATGACTTTTATAAAGCCCCTGTGAAATATGAAGGAACAGAGCATCAGGCTGAAGTTATTGATGTAGGAGAAGCCTATCTTGAAGCGATGGATATTGCCATCTTGCAAGGGCGAGGTTTTCAGAAAGAGAGTGAATCTGACAGAGAGGAAGCTGTGTTAGTGTCGGAGGAATTTGTTAGACAGTTTGCTATAAAGAACCCGATCGGTCAGCGGATACTGTTTATGGATTCACTCTCACTCTATATTATAGGCGTGACAAAGGATATTTACCCCGATGCCTTTTGGAGACCCGTTGGGCCGGTAATGTTGCGCCAAGTCGGCCCCGAACGTTACAACCACCTTGTGGTGAGGACGGCGCCGGAACATTTGATGGAAGTCAATGAATTCATGAAAAAGGAATGGAACAAGTTGTTTCCAACCCGACTCTATGCTGGAAAGTATTCGGATGGAAATGTTCGAATTACGGAAATGATCAACACGAATGTGATCAAGATATTCGGATTTCTGGGAGTCATTGCTGTTTTGATGTCTACCACAGGTTTGTTTTCTCTTGTTTCATTGAATATCGTGAGAAAGTTAAAGGAGATAGGTGTACGGAAGGTTCTTGGTGCTTCAACAGGCAACATTATCTGGCTTATCGGCCTCGAGTTTATTATCATTCTTAGCTTCGCAGCGACTTTGGGTAGTGCCCTCGGTTATCTGATGGTTAACAAAATGATGAATGCGGTATGGGAGTATTATCTTGAAGTCAACTATGCGACGCTTGAGATCTGCGTTGCGTTCCTATTGAGTGTGGCGATAGCTACTGTGGGAATAAAGGTGTTCAGAACGACCTTACTCAATCCTGTGAATGTGCTGCGCGAAGAGTGATATCCAATTGTAATTGCATTCAGTTTATTCGCGTGATTTTACTATATTGGGATAACAGATCCCGCCATGAAGCTTTTGATTTTTGGTGCTTCGGGTTCAACCGGGCACGAACTGGTTAAGCAGTCTCTTTCATTGGGACATACCGTTACCGCGTTTGTGCGGGATTCTTCCAGGTTAAAGAT
The DNA here is from genome assembly GCA_035316905.1 of Chryseolinea sp. Lineage (GTDB taxonomy): Bacteria > Bacteroidota > Bacteroidia > Cytophagales > Cyclobacteriaceae > Chryseolinea. The sequence continues at coordinate 4,837 of DATHIE010000500.1, forward strand.
CAATCATAAGAATCTAAACCTTATTCTGGGCGACATTACCAGTAACGTTGAACTTGCAAACGTCATCAAGGGTCACGATGTAGTTCTTTCAGCGTTGGGCGCGACAAGTCCTTTCAAGTTTGATGCAATTGTGGTCGACGGCGTTGGAAAGATCATAAAAGTGATGGAAGAGTTAAAGGTCCCGCGGTTCATTTATCTTTCGTTTATTGGTGCAGGAGAGGGCCGAATTCACGGAGGGTTTGTGATCAGACACATCGCTTCACGAATCTTAAAAACTGAAATCGCCGGGCACGAAGCAAGGGAGAAAATGATCCGCAAGAGCAATCTAAATTGGACGATCGTGCAGGCTCCCACATTGACGAATGGTAAAAAGAAAGGCACTTACCGCACCGACGAAAATTTGAGCTCTAATTCATTTGTTGAAACTATCTCACGCGCGGACGTAGCCGATTTTATGCTTAGTCAGTGCGCTGACCTTACCTTCATGCATAAAACGGTGAGAATAATGTCTTAGTGAAGGTACGAGCTATGGATTGTGCGAGATATTTGCAAAGAATCAAGTTTTCCGATCGCGCACGCGTGGATGATCAGACGCTTCGGACCCTCCATCAACAACACGTCATGTTTGTTCCCTTTGAAAACCTTGACATTCATTACCGGAAGATATTTGATCTGGAGCCTGAAAACATCTTTAAGAAAGTTGTTGAGAATTACCGGGGAGGTTTTTGTTACGAACTGAATCATCTTTTTAACAACCTACTCAGCGCTATCGGTTTTTCAAGCAAGATTATCTCGTCGCGGACTTTCGATTCATCAGGAACTCTTGGTCCTGAATTTGACCACATGTCTATACATGTTAAAACTGAAAGAGATTACATTGCCGATGTGGGTTTCGGAGATCTGTTTCTTCATCCCCTGGAGGTAAAAGATGGCATTCAAAGCGATGGAAGAAATGAATTCCTGATTGAGGCCGTCGGTGAGGGAGAGTTTGTCCTTTCAATGTCGTCAAATGGATCTGACTTTCAGAAGAAATATGTATTTAACCTCACGGAAGTGCCTTTGGAGAATTTTAAGGCGCTGTGTTTGGACAAACAAACCAATCCCGAGTCTTACTTTGTGAAAAATACGATTTGCACCAGGTCAACCGAGTCAGGAAGGGTAACGCTGTTTAACGACAAAATCATTAGAAAAAGTGGGCACGAAAGGATCGAAACCCCGATCCTGAGCGATGTGGATCTTAGAGTCCAGCTCATGAAACACTTCAATATCGCGATCAAGTAGTGCTATTGTAGCGGAATTATAATTTCAAAAAAAACTATGGCCGTGTGTCCAAATCGCCGGTTCTCATTTGTTATGGAGGTATAATTAAGATTCTTAACTTTTAAACTCCACGCATATGAGAAAATTAACGGTATTTAACTTCATGACGCTCAATGGCTTTTATAAGGGTCCGAACGAAGATATCAGCTGGCATAAAGATGACGACGAAGAAAAAAATGCGTTTGCCTCGGAAGGTAGTAAATCAGGAAGTGTCCTACTGTTCGGTCGCGTAACGTACCAAATGATGGAAAAGTACTGGCCAACAGCTATGGCAAAAAAAGCTTACCCGGATGTTGCTGAAGGAATGAACGAAGCTGAGAAGATCGTATTTTCAAAAACATTAAAAAGCACCAACTGGAACAATTCGCGCATTGTGAGAGATAACATGGTTGATGAAGTGAAGAAACTGAAAAAGGAAAATGGAAAGGACCTCACTATTCTTGGCAGTGGCACCATTGTGACGCAGCTTGCTGAAAACAACCTTATTGATACATACATGCTGATGCTTGATCCGGTGGTTTTGGGAGACGGAACACCAATCTTTCACGGCATCAAGCGTCAGCCGGACTTGAAGCTAATTGACTCACGACAGTTTAAGAGTGGCGTAATGATGCTTACTTATCAACCAAAATAAAACCACAGCAATAGTACGACCATGGAAGAATACGTATTGTTAATGCGATTGGATATCCTCACTAAGGATGCTCAACCATCACCGGAACAAATGCAAGTGTATATGAAGCAGTACCAGGATTGGGTAGGAGGGATTGCTGCGCAGAATAAATTTGTGGGAGGCACCGGTTTGTCGACTGAAGGAAAAGTATTTAAAGGCAATAACATCGTCACTGATGGTCCTTTTGCTGAAATAAAGGAGTCGATCGCTGGTTTTATCACCGTAAGGGCGAAGGATTTTGATGAAGCGTCTAAATTTGCGCAAGCGTGTCCGATCCTGCGAGGAGCAGGTAACACCGTAGAGCTGAGAAAGATTGTGTCGGTGCACGAAAAAGGAAAATAGGACCATAGTTGCGATGACCATAACGGTTCGGTTATTGTAAAATCATGAACCACCAGGAAATAATTCCGCATCTGTTCAGAACTGAATACAGAAAGATTGTTTCTGTAATTGCTAAACGCTTCGGATTTGAACATTTGGAAGTGGCTGAAGACATCGCAAGTGATACTTTTTTAACAGCGTCGCAGTCGTGGGGATTGAATGGTCCTCCTGAAAATCCAACGGCATGGTTATATAATGTCTCAAAGAACAAGGCGAAAAACTATTTGCAGCGGCTAAACCTGTTTGAACGTAAGATTGCACCAACAATCGGACAAACCAGGGATTTAGAAAGCGACGGGCTTGATTTGTCACCTCAAAACATCAATGATAGCCAGCTCCAGATGATGTTTACGGTTTGTCACCCTTGCATCTCCACAGAAGCGCAAATCGGATTATCCTTGCGGATATTGTGTGGCTTCGGCATCGAAGAGATCGCAGATGCTTTTCTGACAAACAAAGAAACTATTAATAAAAGGTTATTCAGAGCGAAGGAGAAGCTGAGGGAGGAAAATATAAAGATTGAGTTACCGGCAGATTCGCAAATCGAAGAGAGGTTAGACACGGTAGTTGCTACTATCTACCTTTTGTTCAATGAAGGGTATTATTCCATTAGTCAGGATAGGACCGTTCGCAAGGACCTCTGTCTTGAAGCTATGAGGTTGTGCACGATGCTGGTTGAAAACAGTAGTACAAACAAACCTCAGGTCAACGCTCTTTTGTCGTTGATGTGTTTTCATGCGTCCAGGTTTGATGCACGAATGGATGAGAATGGTCACCTGATCTTGTACGAAGACCAGGACGTAAATCTTTGGAACGCCGACCTTATCAGCAAAGGGGGATACTTCCTTCAGGCAGCCGCCAGTGGAAATAATATTTCAAAATATCATCTCGAAGCTGGCATTGCTTACTGGAACACGCGAAAGGAGGACACAAAAGAAAAATGGGAAAACATCCTGCAGTTTTACAATCGGCTGCTACAAACTGAGTACTCACCCATTGCCGCGCTTAACCGAACTTATGCGCTGTCGAAAGCAAATAGCAGGGAAGAGGCGATCATCGAAGCGGAAAAACTGGAACTCCATGACAATCAGTTCTACTTTATGTTGTTGGGTGAATTGTATTCTGACTTGGATAAAACAAAAGCGAAAGCAAATTTCGAAAGGGCCTGTACACTGGCGAAGACAGAATCCGACAAACAAGCCATGAAAAGAAAAATGAATGGACTTTGAATAAAAATGAACAGACTTTGAACAGGTTGTGCAAATTATTAGCTTCATCATTGAATGTTATGCATTATTCTAGCGACACCGTTTCGAACGGTAACCTCTCAGGAGAGTGAAGAGAAATAATGCCGTGAGTCCTATCCCAATTCACAAATGGTAAAAGCAAAAAAATCAAAAAAGGGAACGCCATCACCCTCAAAGGCGTTAACAGCACGACAATTTGTTGAGCAGCTATCGAAGTTAAAAACCAAGGTTAACCTGGAACAGAATTCGCGTTTTTTCAGGGACGAGGGAAAAAATAACAGCAAAATTCTTGGAGTTCGGATGGCAAAATTGTTTGCCCTTTCAAAGAGTTTTACAAACCTTGATTTGGATGGAGTTGAAGAACTGTTGGAGAATGAATATTATGAGGTGAGGATGGGCGCCGTTTGTATTATGGACTTTCAAGCGAGAAATAAGAAGACTAGCTCGGAAAGAAGGAAGGAATTATTTGATCTGTATATGCGTCGCCATGACCGCATCGATAATTGGGATTTAATCGACAGAAGCGCCGGCTACGTTGTAGGCAGCTACTTGATTGACAAACCCAGAACAATCTTATATAATCTTGCCAAATCAAAGAACATTTGGGAACGCAGGACCGCGATGGTGAGCACAAGCTATTTCATCAGATACGGTGATGTAGGCGATACATTTAAAATTGCCGAGATGTTGGTAGGAGATAAGCATGACTTGATTCACAAGGCGGTCGGAAGTTGGATCCGGGAAGCGGGCAAGAAAGATAAAAAAAGACTTATTGATTTTTTGGATGAATATGCAGCGGTGATGCCACGCACCATGCTTCGTTATGCCACAGAACGACTTGAAAAGAAACAGCGCGGCTTCTTCATGATGAGGGCAAACCCCTAATCCGGCTAAAAACACACATCTATTTAAGATTTTTGCGAAATGTCTTGCGCAACCGTTCAGTTGCCTATATATTAGCAACCAGTTGGTTGCTCATTAAGGGAAACCATGAGAAGAGACGTTTTTCAAGCAATCTCAGATCCAACAAGACGGGCGATTATCAGTTTGATCGCTGATAATTCGATTACGCTAAATGGAGTAACTGAAAAATTTAACATCAGCCGCCAGGCAATAGCGAAGCACGTTAAAATCCTCACGGAATGCGGACTTATCGTGATTCACTCACAGGGTAGGGAACGCCTTTGTGAAGCGAGGCTTGAAAGGCTCAATGAGGTGTCGGATTGGTTGGAACCATTGCGACAATCATGCGAACATCGTTTCAATAAACTGGACAGTTTGTTAATAGACTTTAAGAGAAACAAAAAAACAACTAAAAGAAAATAGCTATGAAAAAGACCACAATCATCGCCGAACCTGGAAAGCAGGAATTGTTTATCATTAGGGAATTCGACGCACCCCGAGAACTTGTGTTCAAAGCCTATACCGATCCAAAACTGTTAATAAAATGGATGGGGCCGAAAGACCTTACTATGAAGATTGACAAAATGTCAACAAAGTCGGGAGGATCCTACCGCTATATTCATTCAGACGCAAAGGGAAATGAGTTTGGGTTCAGAGGTGTGATCCATGAGGTTGAAAAACCTGAGCGTATTATCCAGACGTTTGAGTTTGAAGGGATGCCGGAGAAAGGCCATGTCACATTAGACACAGCGAGGTTTGAAGCCCTTCCTGGTAACAGGACGAAAGTAATTGGACAATCCGTTTTTCAATCCGTTGCTGACCGTGATGGGATGATAAAGTCAGGAATGGAAAGAGGAGTGCTTGACTCACACGAACGCCTTGATGCATTGCTTGCACAAGGTATCTAGTCGGTAAGTTCAAAGGAACCAAATGACAAACCAAATGCACCCCGGTTCGTTCCGGGGTGCAATAATACTCACAGCAAGTATTATTGAGTTTCTACTTACGCCGAAGGATACTCAACTTTTGCAGTACGGATAAAATCAATTTTTACTATCTCGAAATTGATGACTAAATGAAAGTCCTTCCTATCTTCAGGTTTAATTTCCACTCCAACACGTAACGGAACCCATTCGAAAGGATTTACGTACGTGGTCCTGACGGCCAAATGTTGTTGGAATTTTAAAGTAGCCCAAGACGGGTGATAAACTTTGACAGAGTATGCTGAAAAACTTTTTTAAGACCGCCTATCGGAATATCATTAAACATAAAGCTTACTCTCTCATCAACTTTATCGGACTGGCATGTGGATTGGCCCTCGCACTTTTGATCATCACCTATGTTCGTAGCGAACTTGGCTACGATCGCTTTCAAGAAAAAGCAGATCGGCTTTATAGGTTCAGCTATGCCGCTCCAAACGGAATGCACCTTGCGGCTACACCGCCGCCAATTGCGCCACTACTAAAGGAGCACTTTCCGGGTGTTGAAGAGGCGGGAAGAATTTATGTCCGGAATGTGAGCATCACACGTCCTGATAGCGAAGAGTCTTTTGAGGAAACGGATGTAATGTTCGCAGACTCATCAATAGCAAAGATGTTTACTTTCGAATTTGTTAAGGGCAATCCAAAACATCCGCTGAGAGACAAATTCACCCTGATCATTAATGAAGAGATGGCCCAGAAATATTTTGGCGATGAAGACCCAATCGGAAATTCGCTGACCTTCGGTGGTAAAAACCAATTCAAGGTGGTTGGCGTTGCGAAAAACTTTCCTGAAAGCTCGCACATTCGATTTAATATGATGGTGTCGTATGATAATATGTTTGATATGGAGACCGCGCGGACCGCTCAGGTCCTCAAGGAAAATCTCGCCATCAATTTTATTATAAGCCATTCTTTTACTTATGTGTTGATGAAGCCAGGTGCAGACCCGAAAGAAGTCGATAATAACATGGATGAGTTCTTAAAGAAATACGCGAAACCCCAATTACTTGTTGGGCAGGTTTTCACGCTCATGCCTGTATTGGACATTCACCTGCGCAGCACTTTATTGATTGAACCAAGGGCCACAAATACCTGGTCGAACCTCTATATCTTTATTGGCGTTGGCATACTCACGCTGATCATCGCATGTATAAATTATGTAAACCTTAGTACTGCTCAGTCTCTCACACGCATTAAAGAGATTGGGATCAGGAAGATTCTCGGATCGATGCGTTATCAGTTGATCTTTCAGTTCATGTCCGAAAGCTTCTTGTTTTGCCTTGTGTCAATGATCATCGCCTACGCGATGTTTAATTTTTTGCTGCCACTACTGAATCTTCTCACGGACAAGCATCTGACATTTAGCGACGCGGTTGACGCAAAACTTCTCGCGGGCTCTGTTGCCTTGTTGGCCGTTATCACGGCGATGGCTGGAGGTTACCCTTCCTACTTCATTACTCAGTTTGAGTCGGTACACGCGTTGAAAGGTAGCGGCCATTCCGTCGGTGGTGATCAATTTCTACGCAAAGCATTGGTAGTATTTCAATTGACGATCGCCTGCATGCTGTTAGCGGGGTCGTTGTTGATTATACGTCAGCTTGATTTTCTTGAGAACCGACCACTGGGGTTCAAAAAAGAAAAAGTGATCAACGTGCCGTTATACAGCCAAAACTTAAATGGGATATTTAGTCAAACCGATTCTACACTGCGCTCACGACTGCAGACATTCCGAAATAGTGTTGAAGCACAAACAGGTGTTACTAATACTTCCCTTTCATCAAATCCTCCGGGCCTTGGCGTGACATTCCGTGGTACGATTCCCGAAGGATTTACGCAAGAAGACAACCTCTTCATAGCAAATATGTCCGTGGATTACGACTTTATGAAAGCATTCGGTATGGACCTCATATCTGGTCGTTCCTTCAGTCGCGAGTATCAGACGGATGAGGCAGAAGCTTACATCGTCAATGAAACTGCTATCCGGGAATTCAACTGGGGATCTCCCGAATCAGCTATTGGGAAGACGATAACAAAAGAAGGAAAGAAAGGAAAAGTGATCGGTGTGGTAAAGGATTTCAATTTTGCTTCTTTGGCAACGCCGATGTCGGCCCTTATTCTTGAATTGGACCAGGATCAATTTAGCACGTTGTCAATAAAATTTGAGAATACAGACGTTGACGCGGTGATCGATCGCCTTGAGGCCGATTGGAATAAGATCTTTCCGGAGAAAGCTTTTGAGTATTCGTTCCTTGATGAGCAAATATCCATTCAATACGCAAACTACAGGAACTTTGGTACGATTATTCAAACCTTTACCGCGACTGCGATTCTCATCTCCTGCCTGGGTGTATATGGATTGGTATTATTCACCGTTCAGCGTAAAGTGAAGGAAATAGGTGTTAGAAAAGTACTCGGCGCCAATATGCGCAATATTCTTGGGTTGATATATCGCGACTTCGCCCTATTGATCGTAGTTGGATTTGTCATCGCGGTTCCGATATCATACTACTTTATGAACCAATGGTTAACGAATTTTATCTACCGGACCAACATAGATATTTTTAGTTATGTGCTTAGCCTCGCACTCGTTTTAATAATTGTGTCATTGACTATAAGTTACCAGGCATTTCGAGCCGCCAGAGCTAATCCGGTGGATTCACTTAGGAGTGAATGAGTTTGTTGAGGAGGTATAGGGTATAAGGTAAGCTCATTAATGTCGAATTTCCAATTTCCAATTTCCAATTCCGAACTGAGGGCATTCCTATTGACATTGGGAGTTGGACATTGGACATTCGGCGTTCACCCGCACCCACACACTATTCGTGTAAATTCTACTGTATACACTTTTAACCTTTTGGGGCGCCTTCCTTAACGGCACGTTGTTGATTTCCTATAACTTATTCCCATATACCTTATACCCTATACCCTATTTCCTCTACCTAAGAGCGGTTATAAATCTTGACTACTGCATCGCGCCATGCCGTTGTTTCGCTTGAACACAACAGTGCCATCGCAGCAGCGATATCCTCCGCCTTCACCCATGCATTGAAATCCGCGTTAGGCATAGCCTGACGGTTTACTGGTGTGTCAATTGTACTTGGAACAACTACCGATGCGGTTACATATTTGTCTGAACCTGCAGCATTCAATGATTCCGCCAGCTTAAAGATCAGTGATTTTGACAATGCATATCCCAGGGACTTGTTCGCATCTTTCGGTCGCAAGGCTGGGCGCGCTCCTACAAAAATTATACGTCCGCCCGACGCTTGTTTGATCATTTGTTGAAAGAGTGGGCGGGCAACGAAATAAGCGGTGTCGAAATTGAGCGAGAACATTTTTTTCAAAACCGTACCGTCAGTTTCGGCTAGTCCACCTGATGTATATCCACCAACAAGCAGTAAGGCTGCGTCGATGCTTTTGTTTTTAGAGATGATCTGATTGAGAACAGTCTCGACCCCTTTTTCGTCAGAAAGATCCGCATCATAAGTTTGAACATTTCCCTTTACTTCAAATCCCAGCGTTTTTCCCGGCGTCACTGTCGCAACAACATTATATCCATCAGCAACAAATTTTTCTACACACGCTTTTCCCAGGTTTCCTGAAGCGCCGGTGATGAGTACTGTTTTCATGTTTTGTCCTTTAATGTTTTTTGTATTCTACAACTTTGTATCCAACTAGTTTGTGTCCTTTTGTCCTGCCTGCTATTTCTCACACAGATCTCGACGATTCCTATCAATTGCCCCGGCCTTCAGGCAGCCTTCAGGCCGGGGTCGCATGTTCCTTCGCGACACCTCGCACTAACTTCCTCTGGTACTGCTACTGACCGGCACATATCGTCATTCCCGATTCGAATGCCATTAGCTGTTCTATTATTTTCTTATTTGAAGTCATCGCAGCCAGATCATTTGTATTGACTTTCAAGACTCTCCAGTCGTTCCAAACAATTTCTTTACCTGTGATCGATATCTGATCCCCAATAAGCCGAAGAACTTCCTTGTTTACTGGTTGCCATTTTTCATTAACAATAAGGAAATATTCATCCCTGTCGCTTGCATGAAACACCGGAGGTATTCCACCATCGACGCATCTTATGGCGCACGAACGGTGAGCTTTACCTTCGCCGGGTTTCATAACTCCAAAATAACACTTAGGATCCACTATTTCGCCTTCTAAAGTTGTGATACCAATGCTGTCGAGTGACTGAAACGGTGCAGTCACTCCTGTGAGAAATGCAATGTTTGAGTTATCCTCCTCAGTTATTTGAAGCAGTGACTTTCCATTTCCATATATCATAAATCCTGTCAGTTCTATTTTTGCACCTTCGAATGATTTACCTTTTTGATTTTTGAGTTTCATCATCACGTCCATTGCACCAGCTTTTCCAAATCCAACCAACAATACATTTTGAAAAAGTTCTTTACCTGTGCTGGTGATTCCCAGAGGCACGGCAATATGCGGCACGGGTTTCTCAAAATAGTAGCCTTCGATGGTTGAGTTAATCCCATAGTCAAAAAACGACGAGGAGAATTTATTCTGGCTCCACGCCAAAATGAGGGCCACAACACATATCCCCAACCCAGCTACGACAATTATTTTCTTCACAAAAGAAGCAGTTTCCCTCGGCGCCTCAGGTAGATAACCAACATAGAATTCATCCTTTTCCATAAGACGGTTATGTATTTTTATAATTCTTCATTCCTCATTCCTCATTCTTCATTGCTCATTATTCATTGTTCAGTCCTAACTACTTACCACTTACCACTTACCACTTACCATTTTCTACTTACTACTTACTACTTACTACTTACAACTTACTACTCACCACTTACTACTCACCACTTACTACTCACTACTTACTACTTACCACTAACTAACTACACACTGCTGGTTTACATTCCGTACCCTCAGGATATCCAACAGGGTTGATCCAAACTTCTCCATCGACGATTTTCACATCGAAGGTTGCGACCCTTTCCTTGAATGGCGGTGGAGAGCTACCGTTGTGCGGAAAATATTGATAGCCATGCCACGGACAGGTTATGCATCCATCGATAATTTTGCCTTCACCTAGGGGTCCGTTCTGGTGCTTGCAAACATTTGATATCGCAGAGATCTTATTGTTATACTTAAAGATTGCTATACGCTCGCTTCCGAAGGTCATGACCTTCGCGCGATTTTCCGGGATGACACTTACTGCACAAGCTTTTTGAAATCCTTCCAGATTTTTTGATTGCTCCAAAACGTCGCGTTTATGCTCACGGTATCCGGCGACTATGTGCAGGGTGATGATCGTAATCATCCCTGCGCCTATTAAGAACGTCAATACAGGTGACGTTTCGTACTGAATAACACCGAGCATAACATGAAAAATGATCAGTCCATAGGCGGCGTAAACCATCATGTGTAGCGTCTTCCAGGTCCGAGGTCCGAGATTATGAAGCCAGAAGTCGTGGCTTGTGATCGCCATGAGGAAAAGAATTATCAACGCAAAAAATCCGAAGATCTCGAATGGAAATTTGCTTAGAGACTCGTAGTGTGTATTGGAAAGAAATAAAGACAGAATTGGATTAATGTTTCCAAGGGCATGAAACTGAATAATTGAAAAGGTTCCATGCACAGCTGCAACAAAGAACATTGTTACCCCGAGGTGCCTGCGATTGTATAACAAAGGAAGAAATGCTGTATTGAGTCTCGCCAGGGGCCCGATCATGAGAATAATGTGCAGCATGAGGAGAGCTAGCGTGGCTGTAGACCGGATAATTAAAGTTTCCTGCGTCACTTCCGGATTTATAAATGACGTTAACGAAATAAAGAGGGACAGATATAACAGGACGAACAGAGCAATGATTCTGTCGTAAATTTTCTTCTGACGATTCCAAAGGACCGGTTGATAGGAGGCACTCATTGCGCGTTGTTACTTTTCGATAGGGGTATGTTCGCAATTGTTTTTTGATGTATGGCGTCGACCAAATTCAGGGTACCAGCATCATCAAAAGATGGCACAATGAAGCTGTAGCGACCTTGACGATTGAGTATGCCAAGAACGATTTCCTTTTGGGGCAACGACAAGATCGCCACACATGATGGTACATTGATTGGCCTCCCGACTGTAATGGTGACAACGAATGTTGAATCAGTGCCTGGAGCAATGTTCGCCGTGAACGCACGTTCACCAGCATTTTTGGTCATGGGGAGTGGAGGTCTTAAAGCAATAGCCGCTACAAATGCAATGGGAAGAAGTATGGCCAAAAGCCACCAGATCAAGTAATGATATTTCCGGAGTGGCTTAATCATTGGATGATTCACTGCGCGCCTTCAAATATCGATTAAGGAGTAGTGGCCAAAAGACAATGCAACCTGGGAGAATAATAAGTCGGAATGTCCAGGGAGATGCTGCCGCTGATTCGTCGACACGGGCAATAAGGCGGGTAACAAATACCACAGAGAATACCAGGCCCAATATTAAATAAGCCATCACAAGATAAAGGATAATCATGCCTGCTGAGTTTACCGTAAATATAGATTGCGGGATGAAGGCCAATAGTCACATGAGCGACGATACAAATAAATTTAGGGCTTTTCGCTGGCTGTCGATGGTCGTCACGCTAAATCGGATGCGCTTTTTGGTCTAAGCCCTTCCAGAGAACACCTCTCCACAACATTTTAAGAAGAAAGTAGGAAACTGCCGAAACTCTATTTAACTTAACACCGTTAAGTAAATTAGAAATTGGGAAAATGACTATAGCCAACCGGAAAGAGCGACAAAAAGAGGAATTGCGGGGTAAGATCCTGGAAGCTGCGAAAGCATTGTTTATCGAACGCGGCTTCGAGGATACGTCCATCCGGAACATTGCCGAAAAAATCGAGTATTCCCCGACTACGATATACTTGTATTTTAAGGACAAGGATGACATATTTTACGCCCTCCACCAGGAAGGTTTTGTCTTGCTGAACCAATACCTGCGAGCGCTTCAAAATGTGACGGACCCGTTTGAACGGCTGAAGGCAATCTGTAAGGCATATATCGCTTTTGCCCTCGAAAACCGCGAATTTTATGACCTGATGTTCATTAGCCGTTCGCCTATGAATGCTCTGACCAAAGACGACGAAAAGTGGGAAGAAGGGAACAAAGCTTTTGGTGCTTTGATCGGGACGGTCACGGAATGTATTCATCGGGGTTATTTCGCCGGTATGGATCCTGAAGTTTTGTCATTTACCTGCTGGTCGATGGTTCATGGGATTTGTTCACTTGAGATCCGTGGACGTTGTACCGTGATCAGTGAAGCTAACCAGGAGAATCTCACCGCCAAAGCAGGGTCTATTATTATCGAGATTTTGGAGCGCATGCATCAGAATTTAAAACAATAAAAATTTTTGCCATACGACTTAACAGTGTAAACTTTCTGTTCAATGAAAACTAAGACCCTATCCCGAAATAGTCGGGGCCTCAAATCTCTCCTTCGAATGTTCGTCATAACCATTCCGATGGTTACGATGTCATCGATGCTGAATGCACAGACTGTGCTGGATGCTTACATCCAGGAAGGACTCAAGAGCAATCTTGTATTACAACAAAAAACAATTTCGTGGGAACAGGCTCAGCAATCCCTGCAAGTTGCAAGGAGTTTTTTCCTTCCTTCGGTCAACCTGTTAACAGATTATACATCGGGCGAAGGTGGCCGGAGCATTTCTATGCCAATAGGCGACCTGCTCAATCCAGTTTACGCCTCGCTCAATCAGATAACTC
>DATHIE010000501.1:0-23620 GCA_035316905.1 Chryseolinea sp.
CCGCGACTTATATGTGTGGAGTGATTCAACCGAGAAATATAAGGAAGCTCGTGTGATGTTTACTTCGGAAGAAGGCGCGAACTGGACGTGGGATCCCGAGGCAAAAGCATATTACTGGCACCGCTTCTACAGACATCAGCCTGAAATGAACTTTGAAAATCCTGAAGTGCAGCTTGAAATGATCAAGGTGGTGGATTTCTGGATGAAGCTCGGCGTAGATGGTTTCCGGTTGCCATCCGTTCCATATCTTTTTGAAGAGGAGGGAACCAGCTGTGAAAACCTTCCGCAAACACACGTGTTTCTTAAGAAGCTTCGAGCTCACATTGACAAGAACTATAAGAACAGGATCCTCATAGCCGAAGCGAACCTATGGCCGGAAGATGCGGCAACTTATTTTGGCGATGGTCAGGAATGTCACATGAACTTCCATTACCCGCTTATGCCTCGGATGTTCCTTGCATTACGCACGGAAGATAGTTATCCAATTGTCGACATCATGGAACAAACTCCCGAGACTCCTCAGAATAGTCAATGGGCGCTGTTCCTCCGTAACCACGATGAGCTGGGCCTTGAAATGGTTACTGAAGAAGAAAAGGACTACCTGTTTAAAGCATATGCGAACGACGCGGACACGAAGTTTAATGTTGGTATCCGCCGTAGGCTCGCTCCTTTGATGAACAACGACCGCAGAAAGTTAGAACTGCTTCATTCCATCCTGTTTTCGTTGCCTGGAACGCCCGTTCTTTATTACGGCGATGAGATTGGAATGGGCGACAACGTCTATCTCGGTGACCGCTTTGGTGTCCGAACGCCTATGCAGTGGAACATGAACCAGAATGCAGGCTTTTCGACAACTAATCCTCAGCGACTTTTCCTTCCCATTATTACGGATCCGATTTATAGGCATGAATCTGTAAATGTGGAGACGCTGGAGGAAAACCATTCATCTTTTCTCTGGTGGATGAAGAACGTAATCGCTATGCGCAAACGGCTCAACATCTTTGGGCGCGGCGAAATGAAATTTGTTGAAAGCTCAAATGCCAAGATCCTGGCTTTTGTTCGGACGTTTGAGAAGCAACAGATCATTGTAGTTGCCAACCTGTCACAGTTTTCACAGGCAGCGACACTTAACCTTTCTGAATTCAAAGGATGTGACGTGACGGAAGTTTTCAGCCAGAATCGTTTCATGAATGTTGGAGAAGGTGAATATTCTATCACGGTAGGGCCATACGGCTATTTCTGGTTTCAGGTAGACGCGGCTGAGAAAAAGGAAAAATCTGAGGCCAGCGGTGAATTGCCTTTGATAAAAACCGATGTCTCATGGGAAAAGTTGTTCGACAACTACAACGAGGTTCGCGATCTCGAAAGGAAGGTACTTCCACCTTTTATGAAAAAATGCCGGTGGTTTGGAGGAAAGGCCAAAGTTGTCAGCAAGGTGAGTATAAATAAGACTATTCCCGTAAAGGTGGAGGGCGATACGCACTTCCTCACTATTCTCGAAGTGCATTACGTTCAACGTTTGCCCGAGTTCTATTTCCTGCCTCTCACATTCCTTCCGTCCGACAGTATCCTGGAGCGAGTGGAGTACACCGTTCAAAGCGTAGTTTGCCGAGCAGAGATACAAGGAAAAGCTGGCTTCATCATGGATAGCAGCTATGACAAGTTTTTCCGCGATTTCCTCTTCGTTAACATGGAGAAAGAAACCAAGTTAAAAGACGAAGGTGGAACACTGATGTTTAATTCAAGCGTCTTTGCAAAGATCGATATAAATAAAGTGGTGGATTCGAAAATATTGAAGTCGGATCAAAGCAACACTGCGATTATCTACAACGATCAATATTTCTTCAAGTTTTACCGTAAGCTCGAGAAGGAGATGAATCCAGAGCTTGAGATTGTACGCTTCCTGTCTGAACATACTTCGTTTCAAAACTCGCCGCGATATGCGGGAAGTATCGAGTATCACGAAAACGACAACAGTATTATTGTTTTTGGATTGCTTCAGGAGAAGGTCGAGAACCAGGGTGAAGCCTGGTCTATGTCCGTAGATTCCGTTGGACGATTCTACGAAAGAGTAATGGCGAAAGGCAAAACGGTAAAGCTTCCGAAGTTGGTGAACAATTCCTCGATAAAGTTTGAAGATGCTCCGGATGTCATTCAGGAATTTATAGGTCGTGGATTTTATGAGCGAATGGTTAGGTTAGGGCAACGTACCGCCGAGATGCACCTTGCCCTGGCGTCGGATTCTTCCAATCCGGCATTTTCACCGGAAACGTTCACCGCCAACTATCAACGATCGATGTATTCATCGTTGAGAAAACTCGTCCGCGACAGATTCAATCTACTTGAGAGCTCCTTATCAAAGCTTACTCCTGAAGTTCAGGAACTCGCGAAAAAAGTTTTGGCTTTGGAGGACAAGATCCTTGAATGCTTCAGCGAAATACATCAGATACGCATAAAAGGATTGAAGACCAGGATTCACGGCGATTATCACCTGGGACAAGTATTGTTTACCGGTAAGGATTTTGTGATTATTGACTTCGAAGGAGAACCCGGCTTTTCGTTCAGTGAACGCCGTTTGAAAAAGAATCCAATGAAAGATGTTGCCGGAATGATGAGGTCGATCCATTATGCGGCTTTCGGCAAGATATTATTGAATGAAAACTACCGTGACCGTGATCTCGAATTCCTGGAATCTTGGGCCGAACAATGGCAGCATTATGTTGGCCGCTTCTATCTCGGCGCATACATGGAAAGAATGGGAATGAGCGCTTCATTGTCGTATGAAGATGATGT
The DNA here is from genome assembly GCA_035316905.1 of Chryseolinea sp. GTDB lineage: Bacteria > Bacteroidota > Bacteroidia > Cytophagales > Cyclobacteriaceae > Chryseolinea. Next base: position 2,794 of record DATHIE010000501.1, read on the forward strand.
TCTTATTCGTACCTTCCTGTTGGAAAAAGCTATTTATGAACTTGGTTATGAACTCAATGGAAGGCCGGATTGGACGATCATACCTTTGCGCGGAATATATTATCACATGAGACGATACCAGGAAGAGAAAGAGGAACGGAAAAAAAGTAAATAAAGAAGTCAAAAAGTGACAACACCATTATTCTGAGCCACTCAGGAAGTATACAGTCAAACGCCATGGCAAAAAGAGCTTCTTCAAAATCTACAGCTGCAACCACAGCAAATTATTCTTTATTAACTGAGTTTGATATCCATCTTTTTAAGATGGGAAAACATTTCAGGCTTTACGAAAAGCTGGGAGCTCATTACAACCCGGAACTCGACGGAACTTTTTTTGCCGTATGGGCACCCAATGCAAAAGCCATTTCCGTAATCGGAAACTTCAACCAATGGAATGGTGGATTGCACAAGCTTAGTCCACGTTGGGACGAGTCAGGGATCTGGGAAGGTTTCTTCCCGGACATAAAACACGGTGAGGCGTATAAGTATGCATTACTTTCTATATCCGGTGAGTACCAGGAAAAATCAGATCCGTTTGCATCGTTTTGTGAGATGCCTCCCAAAACAGCGTCAATAGTATGGAAACCTAAATACGAGTGGAAGGACTCGGTATGGCTACACGACCGGAAACACCTCGTAGGAAAGAAACAACCTTACTCCGTATATGAAGTGCATTACGGTTCGTGGAGGCGAAAAGCTGATGGCGTTAGTTCTTTGACCTATCCGGAAATGGCTCACGAGATGGTAGGCTATGTGAAAGAGATGGGCTTCACTCATGTTGAGTTTCTTCCGTTAATGGAACATCCGTTTTATGGATCCTGGGGATATCAACTAACAGGCTACTTTGCTCCAACAAGTCGTTATGGAAGCCCCGAAGACTTTATGTATCTGATTGATTGTTTTCACCGTGAAGGAATCGGCGTTCTTCTTGATTGGGTACCATCACATTTTCCAGGAGATGTGCACGGCCTCTTCCGTTTTGATGGAACACATTTATACGAACATGAGGATCCTCGAAAAGGATTTCACCCCGACTGGAAAAGTTACATTTTTAACTATGGACGGAATGAAGTACGATCATTCCTTATAAGCAATGCTTTATTCTGGCTAGACCGTTATCACATCGACGGTCTTCGCGTCGATGCGGTCGCATCCATGCTATACCTCGATTATTCGCGAAAAGAAGGAGAGTGGATCCCCAACCAGTACGGTGGCAATGAAAACATCGAGGCCATCACGTTCCTCAAGGAGATGAATGAGGTTGTCTACAGTCATTACCCAGACACTATTACGATTGCGGAAGAATCTACATCGTGGACTGGTGTATCACGGCCAACGTATCTCGGTGGCCTTGGCTTCGGTCAGAAGTGGATGATGGGATGGATGCACGATACACTGCATTATTTCGGTAATGATCCAGTTCACAGAAAATATCATCAGAACGAGATCACGTTCAGTGTAATGTATGCATTCACGGAGAACTTCATGCTGCCGCTTTCGCATGATGAAGTTGTACACGGAAAGGGATCGCTGGCAGGACGAATGCCAGGTGACGAATGGAAAAAATTTGCCAATCTCAGGTTGATGTTTGGATATATGTTCACGCACCCCGGTACAAAGCTGTTGTTTATGGGTGGAGAATTTGGACAAACTGCAGAATGGAATCACGAACGAAGCCTCGACTGGCATTTGCTGGAGTACGGAGTTCATAAAGGAGTCCAAACATTGGTACGCGATCTTAACCACTTTTACCGGAGCGAACCTGCACTTTATCAATTTCAATTTGAACACCGTGGATTCGAGTGGGTGGATTATTCGGACCATGAGAACAGCATTATTGTCTTTCAACGAAAAGGCGAGCAACGCGAGTCCCTGCTTATAGTGATCTGTAACTTTACACCCGAGGTGCGGTGGCACTATCATGTCGGCGTGCCGTATCGCGGAAAATGGAAAGAAATCTTCAACACCGATGATGTTAAGTATGCCGGAAGCGGCGTGCTGAATGACGGATTAATGATGACGTCGCCCATAAAATATCATGGTAGAGATTTCTCAATTTCATTAAATTTACCGCCTCTCGGAATTTCTATTATCAAGTTGGAAAGAGAAGTGAATGAGTTTGAACTTGATGACATAGGAACCTGAGAACCAATTTTGATTATCTTAACTCTGAGCCTTTTTGAAAAAATATATTTGTATACATGGGCATTTTTATCAGCCTCCGAGAGAAAATGCATGGCTTGAGGTAATTGAAGTTCAGGATTCAGCACACCCTTATCACGATTGGAACGAAAGGATCACTGCTGAATGCTATGCTCCTAATACCGCTTCCCGCATTCTTGATGGCAAGTCAGTCATTAAGAACATCATAAACAATTACTCCAAGATAAGCTTCAACTACGGGCCCACACTTTTGTCGTGGATGAAGGTTAACGATGCACCAACTCATGACGCAATAATTGAGGCTGACAGGGAGAGCGCACGCCATTTTGGAGGACATGGCTCCGCCATTGCGCAGGTCTACAATCATATGATCATGCCTCTGGCAAATGAACGTGACAAGGAGACACAGATCATTTGGGGTATCCGCGATTTTGAATACCGTTTCCAACGGAAACCGGAGGGAATATGGCTCGCTGAGACAGCTGTAGATCTTAGTACACTTGAATTGCTGGTCAAACACGACATAAAGTTCACTATCCTGGCGCCTAGACAGGCTTTGGCAATAAGAAAAATAGGGCAGGAGAGGTGGGATGACGTTCATGCGGAAACTATAGACACAAGGAGACCATATAAATGCGTGTTGCCCTCGGGTGGCAGCATAGTTTTGTTCTTTTACGATGGCGACATAGCACAGGGTGTCGCCTTTAATGGATTGTTAAATGACGGAAAGAAATTCGCACATCGATTACTGGATTCTTTTGAGTCGGACCCTGACGAGCCTCAGCTCGTTCACCTGGCAACAGACGGAGAAACCTACGGCCATCATCATAAACATGGCGAGATGGCACTTGCCTACTGCCTTGATTATATCGGTCGCCAGCAAGATTCGCGGCTTACGAACTATGCTGAGTTCCTCTCGAAATTCCCACCCACGTACGAAGTACAAATCCATGAGAGCAGCTCGTGGAGCTGTGTTCACGGAGTTGAAAGATGGAGGGAGAATTGTGGATGTAACTCCGGCAAACCTGGATATCATCAACTTTGGCGAAAGCCTTTGCGTGAGTCGTTGGATTGGTTGAGGGACCATTTATCGAATATTTACGAATTAGAAGCATCTTTTATTCTAAAAGACCCCTGGAAAGCAAGGGATGAATACATCAATGTGATACTTAATCGTAACGATGAAAGTATAAATGCTTTCCTTAAAGAACATTGTAAAATCGAAGTAGAGCCGAACAAGGTGTTTAGACTAATGGAAGTCCAACGCAATGCGATGTTGATGTATACAAGCTGCGGTTGGTTCTTCGATGAGATCTCAGGCATTGAAACTGTTCAGATCCTTCAGTATGCGTGTCGTGCTATGCAGCTTGTTAGTCAGACCAGCAATGTGAACCTTGAAGGAGAGTTTCTGGCACGGCTGAAGCATGCTCCCAGCAACCTGGCGTATGTAGATGACGGTGCTGAAGTGTATCGGAAATTTGTCGTTCCCTCCAAGACAAATCTGCAGCGTGTCGGCATGCATTACGCGGTTGCTTCATTGTTCGAAGAAGACCCGGAATCATTTCCGATTTTCAATTATACAACCCAGAATGATGTTTTCATCCGTAAAGAAGCGGGTGAACAAAAGTTGGTGCTTGGCGTCACCAAAGTAAGTTCTAATGTTACCCGGTCGGAAAAGAAGTTTGCGTTTGCTGTAATTTACATGGGCCAACACAACATCATTGGAAACATTTCCCTCGACATGGAAGCAGACAAGTTTGACACGATGCAAATGCTAATGATAAAAGCATTTGACGAGGCGCGTCTGGGTGACATTATAGGGCTGATGCAAACCTATTTCGGACCGGAAAAGTATACGATATGGCAACTGTTCCAGGATGAGAAACGCAAGGTCTTTAATTTGATCACGTATCAAAGTATGCGTGATCTTGAAAATTCACTTCGCAGGATTTATAACCGTGACTACCCGCTGGTAATGGCTCTCGCAAACAGCGATACACCGATCCCAACCGCATACAAGACCACTTTTGAATATATCCTCAACGCTGACCTTATACGCTGCTTCGAGTCTGAGAGACTCAACGTACTTCAGGTGGAGCGGATCATGAACGAGATGGTGAAGTGGAGATTAAGCGTTGAGGACACCGGCAAGGCATCACGACTGGCAGGTGAAAGTATTTTTAAGGAACTGAAGCGCATTAGTGTGGATGGAGATAATCACAAACGCATCGAAAGACTGAACCGCCTTTTTCCACTGCTCGTGAAATTTAACCTCATGCCGCATTTATACAAGAGTCAGAATCTCTTTTTTGAGATCTCCATAAAGAACAAAGTCCACAACGAACATTCTATCGAGTGGATAAAACATTTTTCTCTCTTGGGAGATAACTTGGGAGTTAAAGTGGAGTAGTAAATGGTAAGTAGTAAGTAGTAAGTAGTAAGTAGTAAGTAGTAAGTGGTAAGTGGTAAGTGGTAAGTAGTAAGTAGTAACTGGTAAGTAGTAAGTGGTAAGTAGTAAGTGGTAAGTGGTAAGTAGTAAATAGTAAGGGGTAAGTAGTAAGTAATAAGGGTGTGGATAAATGAGATTCGGTTATTAGGTGGCTGTGGATTTTCCACAAAATGAAGCCGATTTGTTAATCAGGTAGCGTCTAAGTAACTGTGTAAAGGTACGATTGACTTCTGGTGCATTGTAGATGAAAAACTACAGCATCAAGTCAATCGATGGTATTCAAATTACTTACCTTTAAACACAGTAACAATGAAAAAAGAGAAATTACAGAAAGAACAACATCCTGTTCTTAACCAGGTTCTCACGCCTGAGTTCCTGAAGCAATTTAAGGATTCCGGTGAGCTCAACACATTCATGGAAGAGCTTTATGCTCGGGCGATGGAACAAATGCTGGAGGGTGAAATGGATAGTCACCTTGGCTATGAAAAACATTCACCGGAAGGATTCAACAGCGGTAATTCCCGCAATGGCAAGACAAGCAAAACTGTAAAGACTACACTGGGCGAAGTTGAGCTGGAAGTTCCGCGCGACCGCAACAGCAGTTTCGAACCCGTACTCATCCCGAAGCGCAGCAGGAAAGTTGAAGCGATAGAAGACATTATCATTTCATTGTATGCGAGAGGAATGACTGTCCGTGACATCGAAGCGCAGATCCGTGAGGTGTATGGATACAACATTTCAGACTCGACAATCTCCAACGTAACGGCCAAAGTTCAAACGCTGGTAACAGAGTGGCAGAATCGTGCACTCTCATCGATGTACTATGTAGTGTGGATGGACGGAATTGTTTTCAAGGTCAGGCAAAACGGGAAGGTCATCAACAAAACCGTTTATCTGGCCGTGGGCCTGAACTCAGAAGGTCACAAAGAGATGCTGGGTATGTGGCTGGGTGAAAGCGAAAGTGCATCGTTCTGGATGAGCGTCATGACTGATCTTCGGGCTCGTGGCGTGGAAGATATTCTGATCACTAGTACCGACAACCTCAAAGGTTTTACCGAAGCCATTGTTAGCATCTTCCCTCAATCGGTGACACAGATCTGCGTGGTCCATCAGATACGAAACGCCTCACGGTATGTGGTGTGGAAGGATAAGAAGCAGTTTGCTGCCGACCTGAAAACAGTTTACACCGCAGCTAGTAAAGACCTCGCCTGGGACGCTCTCGAGGTTCTCGAAGTTACTTGGGGTAAGAAATATCCGCATGCCATCAAATCCTGGAAGAGCAACTGGACTGACCTGTCACACTTCTTTGATTTTCCTTTAGAGATCAGAACTATGATCTACACAACCAACATCATAGAAAACCTAAATGGAAAGATTAGAAAATACACGAAAGCAAAAATGTCTTTCCCTGATGATGCGTCGGTCCTAAAGTCAGTCTTCCTTGCCTTACGAGAGATCACACGCAAGTGGACCTTCCCAGTGAGAAACTGGAGCTTGATTGTAAATCAGTTTATTAACATCTTCGGAGAGCGGTGCAAATTATAAAGCCCTTTACGCAGTTACTCAGACGCGACAATTACACACTTAAATGGACAGTGTCGTTAATCATGGAATTCAGCATTTTTCCTAGGGTATCGTATTTCTCCAATAAGCCAGTTGAAGTTTCAGATGAAAGATATGCGCAGTCTTGAGCGATTTCAATCCAGTGCTGGGTCTCGAGTTCTTCTCCAACAGCATCGGTAAGTTTGCTGATAAAATGTTTCTGATACCTCCTTTTGGCCCAAGCCTACGCTATTTGCGCGCCAACTGATCGCGATGATCTCCTAACCTGATCCGTAAGTGAATACATTTCTTCTTTCGGAAACTTCATTGAAATATCAAAAATCTCTTTTGACAATTGCCTCGACAGTTTGTACACTTCAAGGTCTCTAAAGCCTTTAACAAATTCCATATTCTGACAACGTTAACTTCTAACCTCTACCACTAACCACTAACTTCTTACCTCTAACCAACTACTAACTTCTAACTTCTAACTACTTGCTACTTTTCGAAAGACGATGACTTTCAAGCGATGAACGATCGATGTCCATCGCTTCCTTAAGGGTCTGGTTATCGAGATAATTCCACACAAGACTGCTTGCGCCGATAATAGGAGCGGCCTGGTTTTGCAATCCAGATGGAAGAACTTTCACCTTACCTCGGAACAATGGCATAAGGTTGGCCTCCATATGTTTGACTGTTGGCTTAAAGATAAGATCTCCTGCCAACGAAAGTCCACCGAATAGGAAAATAGCCTCTGGATCCGTGTGAACTACGGTTTCTGCGAGCTTCATCCCGAGGATCCGTCCTGTATATTCAAAGGCAGCTAATGCAACTGTATCACCCCGGACAGCGGCTTCAGTGATCATCTTTGTCGTAAGATTGTCGAAGCTGATACCTCGTAGTTCGCTTGGTTCAAGATGATCGGCGAGAAGCTTATAAACAGTTCTTTTGATTCCTGTAGCCGAAACATATGTTTCAAGGCATCCACGCTTTCCACAATTGCAGTAACGTCCCGCAGGATTCACCGATGTATGCCCCACTTCGCCTGCAATTCCGTGTTTTCCATTTAGTAGGTGGCCGTTACAAACAAAACCGCTACCGAGGCCGGTACCAAGGGTGATAACAACGAAATCCTTCATTCCCTTTGCTGCACCATAGACCATTTCGCCAACGGCCGCCGCGTTTGCGTCGTTAGTAACGATGGCTGGCAGGTCAAATTCTTCTTTGAACATATCCGCCAATGGAATAATACCTTTCCATTTAAGATTGGTGGCTCGTTCAATAGTCCCTTTGTAATAGTTGCCGTTGGCAGCGCCTACGCCTACACCCATTATCTTATGCTGGTATGGAATTTTTTTAATCTCTGTCCTCAAGGCGTCTGCAAGTCCATGGAAGTAGTCTTTGAACTCTTCGTATTGTGAGGTTGAAATACTACCATGAGAAACTACATTTCCGTCACGGTCCACTATACCATATTTCGTGTTGGTCCCTCCAATGTCAATACCGATAGTAAGTTCTCTCATATCTATTGTTGGTAATAGGTAATGTCGCTTTTAAATCGAGAGTATTTTGGCAATACGAAGCGCTTCACTATCGATCTCATGATGCTTCGTCATGATATCGTCATATTTGTTGAATACTATCTTACGGTCGCGGATTCCCACCATTGAGTCATCCACGCCTTTTAGCAAACCCTCAATTGCGCCCACGCCCATATGAGACGCCAGCACTCGGTCGAAATACGTTGGGGCACCGCCTCGCTGAAGGTGGCCCAGCACGGTAACCTTTATGTCAAAATAATCTGAACGTTCCTTTACTTGTTTGGCGAGAGAATGTGCATCACCGATCTTCGATCCTTCGGCAACCACAACAAGGTTGGATTTCTTATTGGTTTTTCCTCCTACTTCAAGGAGCGCATACAGTTCATCGAACGATGTATTTTCTTCCGGAATGACCACGGCTGCCGCGCCCCCGGCAATTCCGCTGTTGATAGCAATATATCCGGAATGTCTTCCCATTACTTCAATGAAGAAAAGCCGGTTGTGAGAAAGAGCAGTGTCCCGTATTCTGTCGATAGCCTCAACAGCAGTATTTGTGGCGGTATCATAACCGATTGTATAATCAGTTCCTGCCAGGTCGTTGTCAATTGTTCCGGGAATGCAGATGGACGGAATTCCAAATTCCTCGAAGAACTTATGGAGTCCCGTAAACGTGCCGTCGCCACCAATGGCAACGAGAGCATCTATCCCCTGTTTTTTTATATTATCGTAAGCCTTCTTTCTTCCTTCCGGCGTTCTGAATTCGCGGCTTCGTGCGGTCTTTAGAATTGTGCCTCCGCGTTGTATGATGTTTCCCACCGAACGGGCGTCGAGCTTGATAATGTCACCTTCAATCATGCCTTCGTATCCTCTCATGATACCGAAGCAATTCTTCTTGTAATAGGTGCATGCGCGAACGACGGCTCGGATGGCTGCATTCATTCCTGGAGCATCGCCACCCGACGTGAACACTCCAATCTTCGAAATTTTATTCTCCATTTACATTTAAAATCCAACAAAAATAATGGACGAACTGTACTTTACAACCAACAATTTAATCAATTGGATTTCAAACGTTTGAAATAGTTGATTAAGCCATTGGTTGAAGAGTCGTGCGTGCTTATGTCATCTGGTGGGCTTAGCTCGGGAAGTATTTTTTTTGCCAGCACTTTGCCCAGTTCGACGCCCCACTGATCGAAGCTGAAAATATTCCAGATGACACCCTGTGCAAAGATCTTATGTTCGTACATGGCAATAAGGCTTCCAAGGGTCCTCGGAGTTAGCTGTTTAAACATGATGCTGTTAGTAGGCCTGTTCCCATCGAATACTCTGAAGGGCGTGTGCAGGGCCACGGATTCCTTGTCCATCCCTGCTTTTGTAAGCTCATCGACGACTTCAGCTTCCGTTTTGCCTTTCATCAATGCTTCAGTCTGAGCAAAAAAGTTAGAGAGAAGTTTTTCGTGATGATCACCGATAGGGTTGTGACTGACTACGGGAGCAAGAAAATCGCAAGGGATGATCTTTGTTCCCTGATGGATAAGCTGATAAAATGCATGCTGTCCGTTGGTTCCAGGCTCGCCCCAGATAATGGGACCCGTTTGATATCCAACAGGCTGACCGTTGCGATCGACAGATTTACCGTTGCTTTCCATATTTCCCTGCTGAAAGTATGCAGCAAATCGATGCATGTATTGATCGTAAGGTAGGATAGCCTCAGAAGCACATCCAAAAAAATTGTTGTACCAGATTCCGATGAGGGCAAGGATCACAGGAATGTTTTTCTCGAAAGGTTCATCCCTGAAGTGCTTGTCCATCGCATGAGCTCCTTCCAGCAGTTTTTCAAAATTCTCGAAGCCAATGGTACAAGCGATTGACAATCCAATCGAGGACCATAATGAATATCGTCCGCCAACCCAATCCCAGAAGACAAACATGTTCTCCGGAGCTATTCCGAATTTGGTTACTTCCGATTTATTCGTAGAGACAGCGACAAAATGTTTGGCGACGTCACCCTTTCCGCCGGTTTTTTCCAACAACCATTTCCTTGCCGTTTCAGCATTGGTCATGGTCTCCTGCGTTGTGAATGTTTTGGATGCGATAATAAATAGAGTGGTATCTGGATCCAGGCGTTTTAACGTCTCGGCTATGTGCGTACCATCCACGTTGGACACAAAGTGTGGCTTAATGTTTTTCCAATAGGGGCGAAGGGCTTCCGTTACCATATACGGCCCAAGGTCTGATCCGCCGATACCTATGTTGACGATATCAGTGATTGCTTTACCAGAGTATCCTTTCCATTCGCCACTTGTCAATCGCGTCGAAAAGTTTTTCATTTGGTCCAGGACGCGGCTGACTTCAGGCATCACGTTTTCACCATTGACAATGACGGGCGTATTGGAACGATTTCGCAAAGCGACATGCAACACAGGCCGGCCTTCTGTCTGATTGATGATCACCCCGCTGAACATTGCGACAATGGCATCTTTCAGCTCAACTTCTTCCGCCAGCTCAATGAGTTCTTTTAATGTTTCTTCGATTAAAAGGTTCTTTGAATAGTCAACAAGTATGTCCTCGAATTTGGCGTGCAGCTTTGAAAATCGTTCAGGATCCTCTGAAAAGAGTTCGCGCAAATGCGTGGCTTGCAGGGTAAGGAATTGGAGTTCGAGCTTTGGCCACGCTGCAGTAATGAGTGGATTGTTATTGGGGAACATAAACGTTGCTTTAAGATACCTGGATATGAAGTGCAAAAGCACCTCTCTTATCAATCATATTACGCTTTTTATAAAGACGCCCGTGGAAAGAATTCAGGAAAAGCCATTAAACCATCAACTATCGACCATGGTAACTATGGACTAATCGAGGCGTCACTTCTTGAATTTGTTCACCAACAGGGCAAGCTTTTCTTCCATCGTGAGCTCTTTTTCTTTCTCTTTTTTCTTCTCGTGCCCTTTTGACTTCCAATTTTTGTCTTTTGAGATCACTGCAGGTTTAGGGGCAGGTTCAGGTTGTGCAAAGGGATCACTCTTCATGGAAAGACCGACGCGCTTGCGTGCGACATCAACCTCAACGACGGTCACCATTACCTTCTGCTGCACTGAAACAACTTCAAGCGGATCCTTTACAAACTTGTCAGCAAGGTGACTGATATGCACAAGTCCATCCTGGTGAACACCTACATCAACAAAGGCTCCGAAGTTGGTAACGTTGGTTACAATTCCCGGCAAACGCATTCCTATCTTTAAATCGCCAATCGTATTAACGCCGTCCGTAAAGCTAAATACTTCAAATTCTTTACGTGGGTCTCGCCCGGGCTTTTCAAGTTCTGTCAGGATATCGGTCAACGTAGGAAGGCCTACTTTGTCTGTAACATATTTCTTAAGCTCGAGCTTGCTGCGAAGCTCGTTACTTGTCATAAGTTCTTTTACAGAACATCCCAGATCAGTAGCCATTCGCTCAACGATAGTATAACTCTCGGGATGCACGGCGCTTGCGTCAAGTGGATTGTCTGCCAGGTGGATCCGTAAAAATCCTGCTGCCTGCTCAAAGACTTTTTCTCCGAGTCTTGAAACTTTCATTAACGATTGTCTATCCTTGAATGGTCCGTTCTGATTTCTAAACTCCACAATATTCCTTGCAAGGGCAGGACTTAACCCAGATACATAAGAGAGAAGTTCCTTGCTAGCAGTGTTGACTTCCACGCCAACAGAGTTAACACAACTCATCACTGTATCATCAAGACCGCTCTTAAGCTTCGTCTGATCAACGTCGTGCTGATATTGACCGACACCAATAGACTTGGCATCGATCTTCACGAGTTCAGCTAATGGATCCATCAGCCTTCTTCCGATCGATACAGCTCCTCTAACGGTAATATCTTTATCCGGAAACTCTTCTCGCGCAACATCGGAAGCAGAATAAACAGATGCACCACTTTCGTTCACCATCACAATAACTATCTTATGACTTAGTCCGATAGATTTCACAAATGTTTCCGTCTCACGACCTGCTGTTCCATTGCCGACGGAAATTGCTTCAATGTCATACTTCTCGCACAGTGACTTTATAGTTGCTGACGACTTGGCAATGTCTCGTTGTGGTTCGTTTGGAAAGATTGTTTCATTGTGCAGCAACTTTCCCTGACGATCGAGGCAAGCCAATTTGCAGCCGGTTCGAAATCCAGGATCCAATGCCAGCACATTCTTTTGGCCAAGAGGTGCCGCCAATAAAAGCTCTTTCAGATTTTCGGCAAATACTTTAATGGCATCCTCGTCTGCTTTCATCTTGGATTCCATTCGCACCTCTGTTTCCATAGAAGGCTTCAACAACCTCTTGTAGCTATCCTTGATCGCAAGCCTGACTTGTTCGGCCGCCGCTCCCTCACTCTTTATATATTGCCTTTCAAGAGAGCCGACGACCAGTTCCTCTACGGGAGAGATATCTAACGACAGAATACCTTCCTTCTCGCCACGGCGCATTGCAAGCAACCGATGCGATGGAGTTTTTGAGATCGGCTCAGTCCACTCAAAGTAGTCCTTGTATTTTTGACCCTCGGTTTCTTTTCCCTTTAACAACTTGGACTCGATCACGCCATCCGTCCAGAACAAATCGCGAACATGCCGGCGTGACTCCGGATTTTCACTGATCCACTCAGCAATAATATCGCGCGCGCCCGCGAGTGCTTCCTGAACATCGTTAACACCTTTTTCGACGCTCACGAATTCGCCTGCGGCTGGTTCAAGATCAAATCTTTCCTGCTCAAAGATTTTTTGTGCGAGTGGTTCGAGGCCTTTTTCTTTTGCTACACTGGCGCGCGTTTTGCGTTTTGGTTTGAAGGGGAGATAAATATCTTCAAGCCGGGCAAGTGTTTCAGCAGAGACGATGGCCTGCATTAATTCTAATGAGAGTTTGCCCTGCTTCTCAATCGAGCTAATGATCGCTTCGCGGCGGGCGTCAAGTTCCTGCAATTGCGCAAGCCGTTCACGGATGTTGGTGATCATCACTTCATCCAAACTTCCCGTCATTTCTTTCCGATACCTTGAAATGAACGGCACGGTAGATCCTTCTCCTAATAAATTAGCGACCGCCTTCACATTTTTAAGTGGCAGGGAGAACTCCTTCGAAATTTGTTCTACCCAGCGATCAATACTCTCTGACTCCATAGTTTCAAAAACAGGGTGGCAAAAATAGAATAAGGTTTTACAACCTACAATAATGTATTGTTAGAAAGCACCGGAAATAATTATGAATACAAAGCGAGTCGCACTTATTGCCCATGATAATAAAAGAAAGAACTCATCGAATGGGTTAAGTTTAATCTTGATAGCATGCGAAAATGCGAAATATATGCGACAGGAACAACCGGAAAGCAATTGGAAAAAGAATTGGACTTGACAATAAGGAGCCTTCAAAGCGGACCTCCAGATCGAGACCAACAGATTGGCAGCTCCCATCGAGCAAGGAATGATCGAGGTGTCAATTTTTTTCCGGGACCCTTTAGAGCCACTGCCTCACGACCAGGACATTAAGGCGCTGCCAAGACTTGCAGTAGTATGGAACATTTCGGGTTGCCTACAATCGTTCTACGGCGGGCTTTTTGTTGGCTTCGCCGCTGCTTTTCGGCGATTACAGCAGGTCGATTGCTGATTTCGCGGCATACCGAAACCGAAAACTGTAATCAACGAAAGAGAAAGTACATGTGACTTTCTCATTTTTGGTGCGGGGGAATTGAACCCCGTCCACCACCTGGCAGAAATGAATCCTGGACTCCTTTAATAATAAAAAAAGAGTAATGCTCATCACATTACTCTACGTAGCGCGGGGGAGAGTTGAACCCCCGACCTCAGGGTTATGAATCCTGCGCTCTAACCGCCTGAGCTACCGCGCCATTCGATTTTGGGGACGCAAACATACAAAGTTGCCAACAATTTTCACATCGTGTCTGCACATTTTCCCTGGGGACGCCTACCTTGGCAAGACTACGAATTTTCCTGAGGCCACCACTGATACCGAAGTTAATGTCATACACTCAAGTCCTTTTGGACGTTAAGACGATGCCTATGAAACTGTTGACTGCCGCAATGATTGTTATTTCACCGTGTATGTATGGCCAAACGATAAAAAACGTGACGCCTACTCTCGGTCTTCTTGTCGACAAAAGTGCTGAAGGTGAAGCTGAGTTTTTAAGAGTACAAAACCAATGTTCTGAACTTTGGAAGAAAAAGCAGAAAAAGGTCGCACTCACTGCCGATGAAGAGCGTACATTAAAAGAAGGGTGCAGCGAAGGCGGGCCGGAAAATTACTTTGATATTTTTGGGCCTGAATGCAGCTGGTATTGTGGTGGTGGAGCAGACACGCAAACCGCGTCATCCGAATTACCGACTTACAAGGATATAAACTATTCTGCTGACAACGCTCACGACCTGAGTTACAAAACGGCATGGATAGAGGGCGTTCCAGGATTTGGTATTGGCGAATCGCTCACCTATCATTTTCCACCTGAAAACCCAAGAATAACCAAAATCATCATCGTTAACGGTTACGTAAAATCACAAAAATCATGGCGCGAAAACTCAAGAGTTAAGATTCTTAAAATGTACATAGACAACAAGCCCTTTGCATTACTTAATTTGGAGGATACGCGGCACGAACAGCAATTTACGTTTGATCCGATTGGTAATGGCAACAGGTTAGATATGGTCAAACTGAAAGCTACGCCTTCATGGACCATGACATTTGAAATTGTCGATGTCTTCAAGGGTGACAAATACGAGGACACAGCGATAACGAAAATATATTTCGATGGAATAGACGTACACTGATTGCTGTAAGATCCGGCCGGACTCTCGTAATTGATTTGCTCCAAGTGGGCTGGCGCTTTACCTAAATGATGGGTTCTATGCCCATTTCACAACAATTGACCATTATTTACAATTTCTTTATTATTTCAAGGTTCAATTGGTTTGTCATAGTGACTAAAATGGTATAAATTCAATCGCATTAGAAGGAATCATGGCGACCCTAAGTATGTCCAATAAGAAATTGTTCACTGCCGACTACGAAATACACGCGTCAGTTAAGATGCTGTATCCATACATTCAAACGGCCAGTGGACTTTCGGAGTGGTTTGCCGATGATGTGACGATCAATAATGAAGATAAATCCTTTACGTTCTATTGGGATAATGAAGCGCATAAGGCAAAGCTTGTCGCACACCGTACCAATCATTTCGTTCGATTTGAATTTTTTCCTGAGAACGAACATGATGAACGCGATCCATCTTACTTTGAATTAAGATTGGAGTCCAATGACCTTACACAATCTGTCTATATCAAAATTTTTGACTACTCCGACTTTGATGACCTCAAAGAACTACGTGACCTTTGGGAGAGTCTTATTGACGTACTTCGTAAAACAGTAGGAGGCTAGATTTTTTGTCCTTCGACATCATCACAAATAAACTTATTTGGCCTTATTTTTGACCTGAGAACCTGATTCCCTTTGGATCCGGACCATGAAAAAAATTGACAAACTCATATTAGATGCTTTTATAGGTCCCTTCCTCATCACCTTTTTAGTCGTCGTATTTATACTGTTGAACATCAACATGCTGAAATACTTTGACGATATTATAGGAAAAGGTCTTGATGCATTGGTGCTCGGCCAGTTGTTTTTTTATTTTGCAATCTTTACCGTGCCAACGGCTATGCCCCTGGCTGTGCTACTCTCTTCGCTCATAGCGTTTGGTAATCTTGGAGAACATTTTGAACTCACCGCGATAAAGAGCGCAGGCATCTCCCTTGTGCGGATACTTCTACCGATCTTTTTCTTCGTTTTGATCCTGACTACTCTTGCTTTTTATGCTAATAACAACCTTGTTCCCAAGGCAGCTTTGGAAGCTTATAGCCTATTATATGACATTAAACAAAAGAAGCCTGCACTGGAATTAAGAGAAGGTACTTTCTATCGCGGTATTGATAACCTTAGCATAAAGGTTAACAAGAAGTTTCCTGAGGATGAACAGGCGTTGAAGGGAGTCATTGTATACGACCATAGAAAGAACGATGGTAATAAGGAAGTGACCATCGCGGACTCTGGCAGAATGTATACCATCCTCAATGAGCGATACCTGAAGTTTGAGCTATACAACGGTTACAACTATATCGAAGGAGCCGCCAATGGGCGTGATCTCACCAGTAGTCAGAACCGCGGCAATAATGAATCGATGAGTCGAAGCAAGTTTTCGAAAACACAAGTGGTATTTGACTTGTCCTCCTTTCAACTTCAGACTACTGACAAAAAATGGTTTCAGGGAAATCGAATCATGAGAAACCTTTCTGAGCTTAAGCTGGACATGGATTCACTACGAAGGGAAATACTTAGCCAACGACTTAACTATTATTTAGGGAAACCAAATCACTTCGTCTTTTATTTAAGGGGGGACTCGGTGACATTACCGCCGGAAGTGTATAGGTATCGGGAGTACCGGGACTCAGTCTCAAGACTTCCCCATGTGGAACGAGGCAGCCTCGCAGGTACAACTTTAAAGCAGGCAAAACCAACAAACCAGTCAGATAGCGGTGCGATACGTTCTGATTCCATGCGCGCGAGTCGAGAAATTGCAGGCAGACCTAAAGGAAAAATTCTTTCTGATTCCATGCACAGCAGACGAGAAATAGCAGACAGACTTAAAGCACTCACGAAGGCGAAGGAATCGAAGTTGAATAGCGTTCAATCACCGCCAACAAAAAAGATTGTTAATACAACAAGCGTGATTTTTGATTCGATGCAACTGGCAAAGATAGATAGCATGTTCGCTCTTACGCCCAGCCGTGATGTGCTGCAAGGCGCCGCCAATACTGCCCGCCAAATAAAAAGCCAGGTGGGGAATTCGAACAGTAGCCTGGACACCTATGAAAAAGAACTGACCGTATTCCAGATACAATGGCATAAGATACTGGCGAGCTCATTGGCGTGTGTCGCCATGTTCCTTATTGGCGCTCCGTTGGGAGCGATTATCAAGAAGGGAGGATTAGGCGTTCCATTCCTTGTTTCCATTCTCTTTTTTATAATCTATTATGTTTTGACCATGCAAGGCGAAAAGGTTGCCAAGTCAGGGACAATTCCAGCATGGGTCGGGGTTTGGATTGCCGACTTCATCCTTTTTGCAGTCGGCCTGGTATTCCTTCGCCAAGCCAGGATCGACGCCAGACTATTTGAATCGGATTTCTATGCCGTTGTCCTCGAAAAGGCCAAACGCTGGCTTGCCGAGCGACGACAGCCCCGGCTCAAAACGACGTGACAAAACCCTGGAAAATTTAGCGGTCCTCTTTGGAAAAGACGGCCCGATTGCCTTACCTTTGCCCCTTAAATAAAGGAAAAAAACATTTTTTTGAGATGTATCTGACTACACAAATCAAACAAGACCTGTTCACAAAGCACGGTTTTTCTAAGAAAAAGGAAGAAACAGGTTCTGCAGAATCGCAGATTAGCCTCTTTACGCATCGGATCAATCATCTGACGGCCCATTTAAAGGAAAACAAGAAGGACTTTTCAACTCAGCAGGGACTCATGAAGCTGGTGGGTAAGCGCAAAAAGCTCCTGAATTACCTCCAGAGCACAAACATCGAGCGGTACAGGGCCATTCTAGCGGATCTAGACCTGAGAAAATAACTAACAGACATTCCCCGAAGGGAACCAACAAGGTTCCCTTTTTTGCTTTTAATACAATGTAAGCCTGCTCTCCAGGCTGTAATTCAATCTTTTATGAAACCTAATGTGATTACAAAAACGTGTAAGCTTCCCGATGGACGTGAAATAACGATTGAGACGGGTAAACTTGCGCGTCAAGCCGATGGATCTGTCGTATTACGAATGGGTAACACGATGATATTGGCAAGTGTTGTTTCTTCTATTGAAGCTAAAGAAGGAGCGGACTTTTTACCTCTGTCTGTTGACTATCAGGAAAAGTTTGCTTCCACAGGAAAAGTACCTGGTGGATTTATGAAGCGCGAAAGTAAACTTTCCGATTATGAGGTACTGATAAGCCGCCTCGTTGATCGTGCTATTCGTCCTCTTTTCCCAGATGATTATCACTCGGATACACAGGTAATGTTATACCTTATTTCCGGCGATGAAAAAGCATTGCCCGATGCGCTCGCAGCATTTGCTGCGTCTGCTGCACTTTCGGTTTCTGATATTCCATTCAATGGTCCAATTTCAGAAGTACGTGTTGCCAGAGTGGACGGAAAATTTATCGTCAACCCAACTCTCGAAGAAAAATTAAGAGCTGACATTGACCTGATGGTCGGCGCCTCTATCGAAAATATTTTGATGGTAGAAGGAGAGATGAAAGAGGCGAGCGAAGATGATATGCTCGAAGCATTAAAACTTGCGCATGAAGCGATCAAAGAACAGTGCAAGCTTCAGCAAGAACTCACAATCGCGGTCGGCAAGACAACGAAGCGTGTGTACAATCACGAAGAAAAAGATGAGAACCTTCGCGAAGAATTGTGGAAGCTGTTCTATGATAAAGTATACAGCACGGCACGTCTGTTGACGACCAACAAGAAGGTCAGATCTGATTCTTTTGCTAAGATCGTTGATGATTATATAGCGGCCCTTCCGGAAGATACCACTGTCAATAAAGACCTGGTTCATCGTTATTACCACGACATCCAGAAGAAGGCATCCCGTGATTTAGTTCTTAATGAAGGTCTTCGTTTAGATGGCCGTAAAACTAAGGAAATCAGGGATATATGGTGTGAAATCGACTATCTTCCTTCACCACACGGCTCTGCGGTTTTTACTCGTGGTGAGACCCAGTCACTTACAACGGTAACGCTGGGAACAAAGCTGGATGAACAGATGATTGATGGAGCGATGATCGAAGGATATTCAAAGTTCATCCTTCATTATAATTTCCCTGGCTTTTCAACTGGCGAAGTTAAGCCCAACCGGGGACCTGGACGACGAGAAGTTGGCCACGGTAACCTAGCACTCCGCGCACTGAAAAACATACTGCCTCCGGAAGAGAAAAATCCTTATACTATCCGTATTGTTTCAGACATACTTGAATCGAATGGATCATCATCAATGGCTACTGTCTGTGCGGGGTCACTTGCACTAATGGATGCCGGTGTTCCGGTTAAAGGTCCTGTATCCGGAATTGCAATGGGTATGATCTCAGACAGCAAGACTGGCAAGTACGCTATCCTTTCAGACATACTTGGAGATGAAGATCACCTTGGTGACATGGACTTCAAAGTGACGGGTACCGAAAATGGTATTACTGCTTGTCAGATGGATTTGAAAGTGGACGGCCTGACCTACGAAGTATTGCGTGAAGCATTGCTCCAGGCAAAAGAGGGAAGACTTCATATCCTAAATGAAATGAAGAAGACGATCAGTGCACCGCGCCCTGATCTGAAACCTCAGACGCCACGTGCAGAAACCGTCGTCATTGAAAAAGACATGATCGGCGCAATCATAGGCCCTGGTGGAAAAGTTGTTCAGGATATTCAGAATACTACCGGTGCTACTGTCTCTATAGAAGAAGTCGGTAATAAGGGGGTTGTAAAAGTATTCGCTACCAGCAAGGAAGTGATGGAGGCGGCATTGCGTCGCATCAGAGGTATTGTGGCGATACCAGAAGTGGGAGAGATTTACGACGGAAAGGTGAAGTCTATCATGCCGTTCGGAGCGTTTGTTGAATTCATGCCGGGTAAAGACGGATTGTTACATATTTCGGAGATTAAATGGGAACGCCTGGAAAATATGGAGGGTGTCCTGGAAGTTGGTGAGGAAATAAAAGTTAAGCTGATTGAGGTAGACAAAAAGACTGGAAAATATCGTCTATCCAGAAAAGTCCTGTTGCCGAGACCTCCTAGGCCGGAAACCACCCCAGCGTAATTATCGTTTATCAGATAATTGACTGGAACTATATTTTGACAGTATATTGTTTAACAAACGAATGTTATAATAGAGGATGAGACAGCTAAAGATCAGCAAACAAATCACCAACCGCGAAAGCCAGTCACTGGACAAGTACCTCCAGGAGATTGGAAAGGTTGACTTGCTTACGCCCGATGAGGAAGTCGAGCTGGCCAAGCGAATTAAGGAAGGTGATCAGATAGCGTTGGAAAAGTTGACCAAGGCAAATCTTCGTTTCGTTGTGTCTGTTGCAAAGCAATACCAGAATCAGGGATTGTCTTTAGGTGATCTCATTAATGAAGGTAATCTCGGTTTGATCAAGGCGGCTCAACGTTTTGATGAAACACGCGGTTTTAAATTCATCTCTTATGCCGTATGGTGGATACGTCAGTCTATCCTTCAGGCGTTGGCAGAACAATCTCGTATTGTTCGCTTGCCACTCAACAGGGTAGGTTCACTCAATAAAATATCAAAGACATTTTCAGAACTGGAACAAAAGTATGAGCGTGAGCCATCACCGGAAGAGTTGGCAGAAGTTCTTGATGTAACCACAGCGGAAGTTGTGGATACTATGAAGATCTCCGGTCGTCACGTTTCCATGGATGCTCCCTTTGTACAAGGTGAAGAAAACAGTCTTTTGGATGTGCTAGAAAATGACAGCGAGGAGACACCCGATTCCGGACTGATGAATGATTCCTTACGGCGTGAAGTTCAGCGTGCGTTGTCGACCCTGACGCAGCGCGAAGCCGATGTTATAACATTGTACTTTGGCCTTAACGGAGAGCATTCCATGACCCTGGAGGAGATCGGCGAGAAGTTCAACCTCACACGCGAAAGAGTCCGCCAGATTAAAGAAAAGGCTATCAGAAGATTACGACATACCTCTAGAAGTAAAGCTTTAAAGCCTTACCTGGGTTAATATTTATCGTTTTAATACTTATTTTAAGGGTCTCGAGTTCCGAGACCTTTTATTTTGTTTGGGCGCAAATTTTCATTTCATGGCTAAAGAAGAAGTTAAAGTCCTGATCATCGGTTCTGGTCCCGCGGGTTATACGGCTGCCATATATGCGGCGCGCGCCGGACTTAAGCCTGTGCTTTATACTGGCGGGCAACCTGGCGGCCAGCTGACAATCACGAATGATGTCGAGAACTTTCCAGGGTATCCTGA
>DATHIE010000502.1:0-20630 GCA_035316905.1 Chryseolinea sp.
CTCCATGAGTTGAAAAGTCGCTTCAAGCTGCTCGACGAGTATATATACTCTTATCGGTCCGCGTATGATCTTCAGGTGATCCTCGAGTGTATTTAGCATTTCATTCCACAATGCAGCCTCTCCGGCCGTTTGAATTTTGGGAAGGTATAACACAATTGAAGATCCATTTCCCTGTAACGCCTTGTGATTATTAGTTACGTAAAGTGAAAGATCGACAATGGAAGCCGCCAATGCCACACCGTTAGCATCTCTTACGTGACGGTCGTCGAGATGCAGTCCACGTGCCCTGAATATCTTGGTGGTGAAATCCAACTGTGCTTTCCAATCCTTTATGATCTCACTACCCAAAAAATCCCTCGCCCACTTGTTCATTTCTTCAGCCACAACTTCAGCTACCTTTAGGAATGACGGATCTTTATGAATAGCCAACTTAAGGTTACGCTGGTTGTCCAGGGACATGGAATCGATCTGTCCCAGAGCGTCCTCTCCATCAAACATCCATCCGTCGGCACCCGAAAGCAACGCATACGCAACGTTACGTATGCTGTTTTCTGTTGGAGCATTAGGTTTAGCCGCAGGGCCAGTTCCCTGAATCCACTGCCGCTCCAGGTCCTTAGGGATAATGGAGCCTTCAAATAGTCCCTCACGTGCATCAGTCACGCGGATCGACGTGCCGACGATCGTCCCGGAGGGATCCAAAAATCCGATACGGAGTTTTTTTACCTGCCTTTCCGCTCTTCGCTTCAGGCGTACGGTCATTAAATCCTTGATTCGTTTGTTAAACGGAGCTAATACCGACAACGAAGCCAACGCTTCGGTTGTATAAACATCACCATAAGTATCTTTCAGGTTGTCCCTAATTGTAATCCCTTTCGCACTCATGAAGTCTTGATCTTCCTTTTATTTATAAATATTACTGTTGCCGTTACTATCGCCAATATCAACGCGAGGATCAACAGATATAAGAATCCAGTCGATACACTTGCAGCCTCAATTGCCACGGCAGCTTCAAGCTTTTTATAGCCTGGAACGATCCATGGTATGACATAAGCCTGCGCCGTCGTAAGCAGACAAATGATGAACAGCATTATAAAACTGTGCTTGACGGTAAACCGGAAAAGGTCCGATTCCTTACCCACTAACCCAACGGCCGCCGCACCAATAGCGATACTCTGAGGGGAGATCATCTTACCCGTTACTCCCCCCGATGCGTTCGCACTCACGGTTACAACGGGATCAACACCTAATGCTTCCGCTGAAGAATATTGAAGTTTACAAAACAATGCATTGGAAGAAGTATCTGACCCTGTGAGAAATACTCCAAGCCATCCCAGAATAGGTGAGAAGAAAGGAAATAACATTCCGGTACTTGCCAGTGCCACAGCCATTGCAATTGACATTCCCGAATAATTCGCTATAAACGCAAACCCAACAACACACGCAACGGTGACAATGGAGAACCAAAGTTGTTTTAATGTTGCCAAGTAGGTCTTCACCGCCTCTGTATATGTAACGCCCAATAGTGGAATGGCAATGATCGAAGTAAGTAGCAAAGCAGTACCCGGAGCCGAAAGGTAATTAAACTCAAAAGGTTTTATTGCTAAAGGAGTTCCGTCGGGTTTATGGATCAGGTTTAGCCCAGGTATCTCAAACTTCAAAATACCTATTGAGTTCAGTGCCCCTTTCACTGGGTCCAATCCCCACGCGATGATAAAAAGCGTCATAATAATGAACGGGGACCACGCACGGGTTACCTCACCCAACGAATATCTGAGATCAGAATCTACAGTCTGTTGTGGTTCCTCGCTAAAGCGCCACACCACTTGAGGTTTCCAGTATTTAAGCAAGATCATCATGCAAATGATAGAGGCTATACCAGCCAGGACATCAGGAAGCATCGGCCCGATATAGTTTGCTGTAAACCATTGAAAGAAAGCAAATGACACTCCCGACACCACGATAGCAGGCAGCACTTCCAGGGAGCGCTTAAAGCCCGACATGAGCACAACCAGGTAGAAGGGAACAACAACTGATAAAATTGGCAGAGTTCTTCCCACCATTTGTGAAATCGCCATTTCCGGAATATCAGATACGCGTGATGCCATTATTATTGGAGTCCCAACCGAGCCAAATGCAACGGGGGCTGTATTCGCAATCAAACAAAGACCTGCTGCATAAAGCGGATTGAAACCTAATCCAACGAGCATCGCTGCCGAAATGGCAACCGGAGCGCCGAAACCTGCGGCACCTTCAAGAAAGGCGCCAAATGAAAATGCAATCAGTAAAGCCTGCAACCGGCGGTCAGGCGTAATACTGCCCATGAAATTTTTAATGATCTCAAAGTGACCACTCTTCACTGTGACATTAAAGAGAAACACTGCCCCAATGATTATCCAGCAAATTGGAAACAGTCCATACAATGCGCCGTGCACTGCCGATGCGAGAGCGAGCTTAAGCGGCATATGATAGACCAGGACGGCCAAAATGATTGCCAATGTCATAGTCAAAAGGCTCGCAAGATACCCCTTCATCTTTTTGATCAGTAGATAAAAAATAAATGCAACGGGTATAGCGGCAACCAGCGCAGATAAAGCTATGTTATCAAGAGGATTGGTTTCTTGGGTCCAGTTCATGAGTTCTATTTTGCGCGAATAACCTCCACCCAGTGTTTAGGCTTGACACCAGTAAAATGTTCTATCTGATGTCTGCAACTAAAACCGTTCGCAACTAGAGAGGTACCCGCTTTCATTGACTTCACTGCCGGAAAAAGAACCTGACCCCCTATCTTCGATGAGATATCATAATGCTCGACTTCGTATCCAAATGAGCCAGCCATGCCGCAACAGCCCGAAGGGATTTCACTTACACCTTTTGTTGTCTTCTGAAAAATATTCTTCATCGACGCAGTTCCATATAAAGCTTTCTGATGGCAATGGCCATGGATCAGGATATCACCAACAACTGATTCGAATGATTTCTTAAGATTTCCGTTTTGAATTTCCTTCTCGAGAAATACATCGATCATTACAACACCCTCTTTTAATTTTTCTCCCAACTTGTCATCATCAATGAGATCCGGAAGATCATCGTTCAAAGCAGACGCACAACTCGGCTCACAAACCACAACCTTCAGGCCTTCGTCGAAATATTTGGATAAAGCTCTTGCTGTTTTCGCGCCACCTTCCTTAGCATCTTTCAAAAAACCGTGAGATATCTTCGGACGCTGACAACAACCCACATTAGCAAGTATTACTTCATACCCACAGGAATTCAACAACTGTACAGCAGAAATACCAATATTTGGCTCATGGAAATTCAAATACGTGTCCGCAAATAGGACCACACGCTTGTCCTTATCTTTTACTTTGCTACCATTCTGTTCAAACCATTTATAAAAAGGTTCAGCAGCATAATCAGGCAACAACCTTTTTTGATCAAAGCCAGCCAGTTTTTCCATTGCAAGCCTGAACAGTTTCGTGTGTTGTATAAAATTTATTACTCCCGATAATGCCCCCGAAAATACAGATGCAGCTTTTGACGAATCTCTGATAAGCCTGTCCCGAAGGGACGTACCGTGCTCATCATAATACATTTGCTGAACATCGCTTTTCATCTTCGCCATGTCTACGTTGCTCGGACATTCAGACTTGCATGCCTTGCAGGAGAGACATAGGTCCATAACTTCATGGAGCCTCTTACCGCTTAGTCCATCCTTGTCTAATTGCCCGGACATTGCTAACCTCAATGCGTTTGCACGGCCGCGCGTTGAATGTTCTTCGTCTCGCGTTGCCTTGAAACTGGGACACATAGTTCCGCCGAGAATCTTCCTGCACTCTCCTACGCCGGTACACATGTGGACTGACTCCCTGAAACTGTTTTCGCTCCGATAATGAAATGCGCCAGCTACATTTTGATCTTTATAGCTGACACCATATCTCAGATTGTGCTCTATATTTGGCGCATCGACGATCTTTCCTGGGTTCATCAGGTTCTCGGGGTCAAACATTTTCTTTACGTTCCTGAATTCCTCATACAAATGTTTTCCGAAAAAACGCTCATTATAGGCGCTTCTCACAAGTCCATCTCCGTGTTCGCCGCTCCATGATCCACCGTATTTTACGACTAAGTCAAAAGTCTCGTCAGTTATCTTCTTCAGATTTTCTATGTCTTCCTGGTCACGAAGATCAAGCAGCGGCTGCACATGTATGACACCCACACTGGCGTGAGCATACATCGAAACTTCAGTGTTATGCTTTTCACAAATCTTCAGTACCTGATCGATGTATTCCGGGAGTACAGCAATAGGGATTGCCGCATCTTCGATGAAGCTGAGCGCTTTTTTCTCACCCTTAATTCCCATCATCAAGCCTAGCCCTTTACGCCGCAAGGACCAAACATCGTCGAAGGCTTTGCCATCGGGGAATACCGGATAAGCATATCCAAGATTTTTTCCCTTAAGTGTTTCGATCATTTGCCGAGATCGATCCATCACGGATTCGTTGGTATCTCCATAGAATTCGACAATAAGGATCGCAGCGGGATCATTCTCTATAAAATGACAAAGGTGTTTGGTCGTGAGATTTTCGGCGCTTAGCCGTAAAACCGTACGATCGATGATCTCTACGGCAGACGGTTTGAACGGGAGCATTGGTTCTACTGAGCTTATCGCCTCTAACAATTCAGCGAAATGCACCACCACAACTGCTTTATATTTTGGTAAGGGCTCAAGGTTGATCTTGAGTTCCAGGCTGAGGGCAAGCGTTCCTTCACTTCCAGTGATCAGTTTCGATAAGTTCCAACGGTCTGTGTAGACAAACTCATCGAGATTGTAACCACCGACCCTCCGCATAACCTTGGGAAATCGTTTTTCTATCTCCTCCTTATTTTTCTGAATGATCGCCTTGAAGCCATTGTAAATTTTTCCTTCCCGGTCCTGCTGATGAGCTTTTCTCTCAAATTCATCCGATGAAAGCTCTTTCAATAACAACTCCGTTCCATCGGCAAGAAGGACTTTTGCTTCCAGGATGTGATCAACGGTTTTGCCATACAAAATACTCTTCGTGCCGGAGGAATTATTCCCCACCATTCCACCAACATTCGCTCTGCTCGAAGTAGCAGGATCAGGAGCAAAATGCAGTTTGTATTTAGCCATCTCTTCGTTCAACTCATCACGAACAAGTCCTGGTTGAACTCTTACCCATCTCTCCTTTTCATTGAACTCAATGATTTTATTCATGTACTTGGAGAAATCAATAACAATGCCTTCACCTACCGTCTGACCCGCGAGGCTTGTTCCGCCTCCACGTGGAAGTATCTTAAGCTTATAGTCGTTCGCTACTTTAACAGCAGTCTTGACGTCTGACTCATCCAAAGGCAAGACTACTGCAGCCGGTCGTATCTGATAAAAACTTGCATCGGTTGAATACATTCCCAGGGAATAGTCGTCAGTAAGCACCTCCCCTTTGATATCTTTCTCCAGGTCATCAATAAATCTCGTTCTGCTTTTTTGTTCCTGTTCTGTCATAGCGTCATCTCTTGGAGAAAAGATAGTTAAAAAAGAGTTGATGAGAAAAGCATAATATTCGGGCGTGATTTCGGATGCTCAGACTTTCGTGAGGACTTCCTGCTTTTCAATTTTTGCTTCATCGAGCTCAATTCCGAAACCTGGCTTCTGAGGGAGTTTAATTACGCCGTTGCTTGTGAGTGGTGCATTTTTTTGGAAGTGTAGCTTATAGGGCATATGTACAATGAGGTATTCGACTAATGGGCATACTTCCGGAGACTGACTGGCTACGACGTGTAATGCTGCGTGAATGTTATGACCGTGTGGAAATACCTTTGCCCCGAACGATGAAGCAAGGCTACAGATCTTAACGAGTTCGCTGACACCTCCACACCATTCAGGATCGGCCTGCACGATATTGATAGCCCCCGCTTTCAAAAAATTGACTACTTCCCATCGGCTATAGAAATGCTCGCCCGTCGCTATGGGTATGGTGGTATTCTGTCTCAATTGAATAAAGCTTTCCAATCGGTCAGCAGGGAACGCCTCCTCGATCCAGAATGGCCGGTATTTTTCCACCGCCTTACACCATGCTGTGGCAAAGGGAAGATCCCATCCCATAAAAGCATCAAACATTATCTCGGCATCGTATCCAAGCGATTCTCTAAGCTCTTCAACCAGATCTATGTTTCGCTTTAATCCCGCATTGCCATCGCTGGGGCTGTACGCAAGAAACCACTTTTGATGTATAAACCCCTGATCATACAATTGTTTGGCCCTCGGTCCTGCTTTGCCTTTTTCAACCGTGTAACCAAGGCAGCTACCGTAAACTCGCGCCTCCTTACGCGTCGGTCCTCCTAACAGTTCGAAAACAGGAGCGTTAAACCTTTTTCCTCTCAAATCCCAAAGCGCGTTATCGATCGCACTTATTGCCATCATGTAATGACCGGCGCGCGAGTGTCTGTTGTTCCGATACAGCTGATCCCATAAAGTCTCTCCGGCTAACGCGTCTTTACCAATCAAAAAAGGTCTGAGCTGGTTTAACAGGGGTGCGATAGTTTCTGGATCCAATGCTCCATACAATCCGGTTAGACCGCCTTTTGTTTTGATGCGAACATAATCCTGAGTGATCTTTCCTGACGTTCAGGCGCAGTTGAGTTATCCTTATAAGGTGCAGGATGCAACTCTGGATAAATGTGAATTGGTTGTACCTGATATTGACGATTGACGCCGGGGGTGCTCTTATACGGACCCGTGAGCCTTAATACTTCGACTGAATCAATTATTGTATCCTCGTTTAACTGAGGAGATGTAAAAAATGCCTGCGTCTTTGCGGGAAGAATTGAAAGTGCGGAAAGCCCTGCCAGCCTGGTCAAAAAATCACGACGGGTATTCATAGTATTCGATTGGATTCACATAGCTGATTCAAGCATGTAAATATTTACCTACTTTCCAACAACAAACTTTATATCATCTTTTATATTTGATAACTACAACCTATAGTCAGCGAGCCCATGAAAACAAACCGAAGGGAATTTATTCTAAATTCCCTGTTACTCAGTGCTGGCGTTTCAGCCTCAAGCTATACGCCAGTGAAAGCATTTCCTGCGTCCCATCGAAATGCAGCACCTCTTCAGGATAACGATATCTTCAAGATCAGCATCTTCTCGAAGCACCTTCAATGGCTCAACTATGCTGAGATGGCTCAGGTAGCAGCTCAGATAGGATTCGATGGAGTTGATATTACCGTGAGGCCAGGCGGCCACGTTTTGCCAGAACGCGTTGCAGAGGATCTTCCAAAAGCCGTCGATGCCGTCAGGAAAGCAGGCATGAATGTTTATATGATTACTACGGCAGTGACAGATGCAGACGATCCGTTCACCGACAGTATTCTAAAGACGGCCAGTGCTTTAGGGATTCGGCACTATCGAACGGGTTGGCTCAAATACAATTCACAAAAAAATATTGAAGACAATCTCAAAGATTTTGAACTACAATTGTCCAAGCTTGCCGCTATTAACAAGAAATATTCTATACAGGGAGAATACCAAAACCACTCAGGAGAATACTTTGGTGCACCTATCTGGGATCTTTATACCGTGTTGAAGGGCATCAATTCACCGTGGCTCGCATCTCAATACGATATTTTTCACGCAACCATTGAGGGTGCCAACTCCTGGCCCATAGGCTTGAAGTTGATTAAGCCATACATCAGGAGCATCGACATCAAAGATTTTCAATGGGCTAAAAAGGATGGAAAGTGGATGGCGGAAGTCGTGCCCCTCGGCGAAGGCCTCGTTGATTACAAGAGCTATCTGAATTCAATAAAGCTTTATGGTATCAATGTTCCTATTTCGATGCATTTCGAGTATTCATTGGGAGGCGCCGAACATGGAAACGCCTCACTTACTATTGATCGCCGCGATGTGATAAAGTCCATGCAAACCGACTTAAATGCTTTGAAGGTAATGATGCGAACTTCGCGCCTTGTCAAGTAGGCGCGGAACACTTTGAATGATGAGATCAATTTGAAAACAAAATTTAACGAATCGGCTTCCCATTCGATTAGTAGATTTTACCATAACTTCTGTTCACGATGAAAGTTGTAGTGATTGACGGCCATACACTAAATCCGGGAGACTTAAGCTGGAAGGAACTGAATACTTATGGTGACGTTACCTTGTACGATCGTACGCTAGCCGAACAAATTACCGAACGGTGTAAGATCGCGGAAATTATTCTTACCAATAAAGTTCCTCTCTCCGCAACGACTGTCGAAGCAGCAAAGGATTTGAAGCTAATATGCGTGACCGCTACAGGCTTCAACATTGTGGATGTAGAAGCAGCATCGAAAAGAAAAATTCCGGTGTGCAATGTGCCCGACTACGGGACGTCCTCGGTCGCTCAACATACCTTTGCCCTCATCCTTGAGCTTGCAAACCGAGTTGGAGTGAACAGTTCATCCGTGCGACAAGGTGAATGGGAACGTTCCCCGGATTTTTGTTTTTCAAAAGGACGTATTACCGAATTGCAAGGCAAAACAATGGGCATTATCGGATTGGGTAAAATCGGTACCCAAGTTGCCAGGCTGGCGGCTGCGTTTGAAATGCGTGTCATATATAACAGTCAAACAAAGAAGGAAAACAACCTTGCTGCATATGCGGATCTAGAGGAAGTATTCTCGCAAAGTGATATTGTCTCACTACACTGTCCTTTAACCCGGAACAATAACCAGTTTGTGAATCGAAATCTGTTATCAAAAATGAAACCATCGGCATGGATAATCAATACATCGCGCGGACAGCTAATAAATGAAAACGATCTTGCTGATGCATTAAATACCGATCAACTGGCGGCAGCTGCTGTGGATGTGTTGTCGGTCGAACCGCCTCCAGCTACGAATCCTCTATTGCAGGCGAAAAATTGCGTCGTATCTCCGCATACGGCCTGGATGAGTTTGGAAGCCCGAAAACGTATCCTCAGCGTTACTTTACAAAATATCGACTGCTATCTTAAAGGCAAACCCCAGAATTTGGTTTCCAAAGTATAAACTACCCTATAAACACTCTGTTTCAATTAAAAGAATCTTGATGGAGTTTGGTGAATTAAGTAACTTACTACTTTGATTTTCACCTATCAACTTGATAACCTATAAAAATCTATGCGGCGACTAGCGGCCATCATGTTTACGGACATGGTGGGATACAGCTCCCTCTCGCAAAAGAACGAAAAACTCGCCCTCCGGCTCCTGGAAGAGCATAGAAGTATTCTGCGTCCTTTTTTCTCTAAACACGGCGGTCGTGAAATCGAAACGGCCGGCGATCTTTTTTTTGTGGAATTTGATAGCGCTGTCGAAGGTGCCGAGTGCGCTGTTGAAATACAAACTGCATTGTTCGAGAGAAACAAAACGGCACTACCTGACGAACAGATCCTCCTGAGAATCGGACTACATATCGGCGATGTTGTTTATGTAGACAAGCATGTACATGGTGACGGAGTTAATATTGCTGCCAGGATCGAACCACTCGCTAAGCCAGGTGGCATTTGCCTGTCGGAAGATGTGGCGCGTCAGATCCGGAATAAAATAAATTATCCTATCATAAGCATCGGCAAACATACCCTCAAGAATATCTCGACCCCGATCGAAATTTTCAACATACAGCTTCCCTGGATGAAGGAAATCCAGGTGGAGAAGAAAAAACATGTCTCTCCAAACAAGATGCTTCTTTTTTTCTCCCTATTGGCCGTTGTCGCATTGGTTGGGTTTAGCCTTGTGTATTTCAAAGACAACCACGTAGCAACGGACCTCTCTAAGTTAAGACTAAGACTTGCCGTACTGCCACTCGAAAACATAAGCGCCAATGAAAAAGACGAATACTTTGCCGACGGAATGACTGAAGAACTGATATCCAGTCTATCGAAAATAACTGACCTGCGAGTGATCGCCCGTTCTTCGATCATGAAATACAAAGGATTGGAAAAGGATATTAGTACAATTGGTGAAGAACTTATGGTTGGGACGGTGCTCGCAGGAACGGTCCGGCAAATGGGAAATAAAGCCAGGATCTCTGTTCAACTCATTGATGTATCCACGCAAGAGCATATTTGGACCATGGAGTATGACCGCAACCTTCAGGATATTTTTGTTATTCAAAGTGAGATCGCCCACAATGTCGCGTCCAAATTAAAAATTATCCTCGCCTCTTCTGAGAAGGCTCAATTAGTAAAAAATTACACCGCGAACACAGAAGCTTTTCAGGAATACTTGTTGGGGAAACATTTTCTTAATAACAGAACATCAACAAGCATACAAACCGCTGTCGGACATTTCGAAAAGTCAGTTTCTCTCGACCCCGATTTTGCGCTGGCGTACGCAAGTTTATCTTATTGTTATACTCTGATCGGCTCCGCCGGATATGGCAGCTCATCGGCTGATTTGGCCACCAAAAAAGCAAAGGACGCCGTTGCAAGGGCACTGGAGCTTGACGAAACATTGGCTGAAGCTCATGCAGCCTTGGCGTATTTAAAATTCAGGTTAGATTGGGACTGGGACGAAGCTGACAAAGAATTCTTGCGCGCAATCGAGCTCAAACCCGGTTACGTTTCCGCTCATGAATGGTATGCCTTGTTCCTTGGGATTCACCGGAGGTTTGATGAATCATTGAAAGAGATCCAGATTGCCCATGAACTGGACCCATTATCATTGAGCGTAAATACTGGAATGGGACGGATTTATCACTTTCGAGGTGAGAAAGACAAAGCTATCGCGCAATTCAAGAAAACACTCGAAATCGATCCACGGTATGCAGAGGCGATTTTTGGGCTAGCGTTGGCATACTACAAAAGCCAAGACTATAAGAAGGCTGAAGTGGAGTTACTAAAAGCAATCGAACTCTCAAATCGGCGACCCGTAATGGTTGGAGTTCTTGGCGCAGTTTATGCAAAACAAGGCCGCAAAACGGAAAGTGACAATTTATTATGGGAACTACAAACTCCACCTTTTACATACGACAAAAAACACGCAACGTGCGCAATTCTCATGAACTCTGGGCGAATAGACGAGGCGGTAATGATTATAAATCAATTGGTTGAGGTCAAGGCCGGGCTATTGGTTTATCTCAATGCAGAACGATCCTTCTATGGGGAAGAGGGTGAGGCAAGACTCGCGCCGATTAGAAAAAAAATGGGTTTCAAAGACTAGATTCTACATTATATTTGCCCTCGCTGAGAAAACCACTTATCAGGAAATCACAAAAAAGAATGAGAATTTACAAAACAAAGAGCGAGATAATCATCGAATCCGAATCTGAGAAAAAGTTTTTTGTATCAAGACACAACGATTGGGATACTTTCATAAACTGGGACAATCTACACGATTACATAAAATCAGAAATCCAGCATTCAAAACCTGTGACCGAAAAATGGTTTTCAGAGCAGACACTTGAAGCCCCGATCATGAATCAGGAGATTTGGGCTGCAGGGGTTACATATTTAAGGAGCCGTGACGCTCGTATGGAAGAATCGAAAGATGCCGGGGGAGGAACATTCTACGACAAGGTGTATGCAGCGGACCGGCCGGAACTTTTTTTCAAGGGTTCCCGTCATCGTACTGTAGGTCCTTTGGGTGTGGTCCGGATCAGGAAGGATTCCGCCTGGAATGTGCCAGAACCAGAGCTTACACTTTTCATGTCATCCTCTGGCAAGATTGTCGGATACACCATAGGCAACGACATGAGCTCGCGTGATATCGAGGGTGAAAACCCACTTTATCTGCCACAGGCAAAAGTTTACGACGGAAGCGCTGCCCTCGGTCCATGTATTTATGTACCTGAGAAAGCAATCAAAGAGGATGCAATGATAACCCTGGAAATAAAGCGCAATGGAACATCGGCTTTTTCTGATTCCATCTCTATCAACAGGATGAAAAGAAAACACAAGGAACTTGCCGATTATCTATTTATGGAATGCAGCTTTCCTCAAGGTGTCTTTATGATGACAGGTACCGGTCTTGTACCGCCAAACGAGTTTAGCGTGACGTCAGGAGACGAAATTATTATTGGAATTGAAAATATCGGATCGCTGAGAAATTTCGTCCAATAAGGTAACGTAAGCTTGGTATTTTCCCTCGTCGAATTCAATCTCTCATTATTCTTTACTTATCAATGAAGCTCACAGGAAAACAGATTATTAACGGAACATTCGTAGCACGTGGAACGGATACATTTAACTCATTAAATGCAACGTTGAATACTCCTCTGGAAACTGCTTTTACAGAAGCCACGGACGAAGAGTTAAGCAACGCCGCTGA
The DNA here is from genome assembly GCA_035316905.1 of Chryseolinea sp. Taxonomy (GTDB): domain Bacteria; phylum Bacteroidota; class Bacteroidia; order Cytophagales; family Cyclobacteriaceae; genus Chryseolinea. The sequence goes on from DATHIE010000502.1 coordinate 12,312, forward strand.
CATTGCCCTTGAAGCATTCAAGATATATAGGAACGTCAGTCATTCACAGCGAGCAGCCTTTCTTAGAAACATTGCTGCAGAAATTGAAGGACTCGGAGACGAATTGATCGAAATAGGTTCTATCGAAACGGCATTGACCCACGACCGACTAAAAGGAGAACGTTCGCGGACAATCAATCAACTTAATGCTTTTGCAAATTTTATCGAGAATCCCGATTGGGTGAGGCCAATTATTGATAAGGCAGATGCAGATCGGAAGCCGTTGCCTAAGCCTGACCTAAGGCAAATGCAGATACCAATCGGGCCTGTCGGTGTTTTTGGTGCTAGCAACTTTCCATTTGCGTTCTCCGTAGCCGGCGGCGACACCGCATCGGCGCTTGCGGCAGGATGCCCGGTTATCTTCAAAGCCCATCCGGCTCATCCGTCGACTTGTGAAATGGTCGGTACAGCGATTTTGAGGGCGATAGAAAAAAGTAAAGTACCTCCCGGAGTATTTGCCCTCGTACATGGCCGATCAACGCGTGTAGGAAGTACGTTAGTTATGCAGTCCAACCTTAAGGCCATCGCGTTTACGGGATCGTTCAAGGGTGGAAAGGCGCTTCATGACCTCGCTGTTCGAAGAAACGAACCGATACCGGTGTATGCTGAAATGGGCAGTGTAAATCCCGTGATCATCCTTTCGGGTGTCGTAAAAGAAAAGGGCGAAATAACTGCTAAACAATTAGCTGGCTCGATAACGCTTGGCGCCGGTCAATTCTGTACTAATCCAGGTGTGATTGTAATGAAGGATGAGCCGCAGACCGCTACATTTCTGGATAAATTAACGGAAGAGCTCAATGCTGTCCAGCCCATGACAATGTTGACACCAACGATCTCAAAGTCTTACCTCAAGGGGATCAAACAGCAGAGGAGTATAGCAGGGATCACTCCATTGCTTGTTGATCCAAAAGACAGGATCATGCCACACCTGATAAAGATAAAAGCGGAGGATGCGTTGAAAAATACGGAGGTCCTCGAAGAAGTATTTGGTCCCTCATCAGTTGCCGTTATTTCCAACAACATGGAAGATCTGATCTCATTTTGTTCCAGGATGGGTGGCCAACTCACCGCAACTCTCATCGGAAACGAAGAAGACTTAAAGAACGTGGGCGAATTGATACAGGTGCTTACCCAAAAGGTAGGAAGGCTTGTAATCAACGGCTACCCTACCGGTGTAGAGGTCTCTCCGGCGATGGTGCATGGCGGCCCCTATCCAGCAACGACGGATTCCCGTTCAACTTCGGTGGGATTGACAGCCATATATAGGTTCACGCGTCCATTCTGCTTCCAGAATTTTCCAACGTTCCTTTTGCCAGAAGATCTCAGAAAATAATTATCGGCCAGGTTTGTGAATGATCTGGCTGATATCGACACCCTTTCTTCCTCCCTCTGAAGCTGAACGCTCAACCACGATGGCGTAGTCCCACCAAGTGTTTGTCGCAGCATCGAGATCAGAGCTGCTGTAGTAGCGATCCTTCCCTTTTAAGCCACCGCCGGGATAAGAACGATCGAGGCTATTCGAGTCATAGGTTTCATAAAGTATCCTTCCGTCTACTTCTTTGTAGCCTTTAACTACTATGAAATGCCCCCATCCAACTGCGTTCGTTTCATAAAATTTATTGAGGTGATGTTCTGGATACTTAGAAGAAGACACGTGGTACATATCAAGGCATAGTATCACAATGTTCCCCTCATCGATCTCTGCTTTAACATTTGAAAACTGGTCTAATGAGATCGTGCGGTTATTTACATGGTGATCGTTCAAATAGCCGAGTATATCATTAGTATACCACCATCCACCCCCTGAGCGATATGCGTTTCGTGCATCCGATGGGCTCCCAGTGAAATCTTGATCAAACCATTTGATCGCCATGGTCACCGACGTTGGTCCGCAATTTAACAAGGAATGTGCGCCTGTATTAGATTGATCAAGGTACCACTCATAATCGACGTTGTTGCTTGCTTCTCTGCCGAGTGTTTTGCCCAATCCTAAGGACCGGATCAGGCTATATTCCGGAACGTTTACTGATGCAGTTTTTACGCCCTGAAATTTTCCATCGCTTACCGTCAACGTGACGTCAACGTCCATGCTACCGGCTCCCGCGGGGATCTTAAAAAAAGATTCTGCGGCATAAGCATTCTCAATCGTAATAGACGCGTCCGATGTAGACCATTGATAAAATAGCACATCGCCCTTCGAAGTTTCACCATTAAGGACCATCCTGTCAAGTCCATCTGAAAACTCAAACGATGCAACGGGCGGCGTTTCGTCCTCACCGCAGGCCAGCAGGCCTAAAACCAAAAGTGCGTATAACTTACCTTTCACAACTGATTAATGCTTATACTCTATTAAACTTATAAGGATAAACCTTGCCAGACGCCCACTGTGCAACGTAAAGGTTTTCATCACTGTCGACACACACATCATGTGGATGGACAAAGATCTTCTCTGCCTGCGACATGGGTTGTAATTTTCCTTGCGCGTCATATACAGGTGCGGTCCCTCCAATGTTCGAAACAACCTTGTTTTGTTTATTCAGTATTGTTACAAATCCTGTTTTTTCCGCGCCAAGATCCGGCGACCGCAAAACAGCGGCATACAAATTATCGCCCTTTATGACTGGCCGGCAAACACATGCACCTGGAAGTTTAACCACTCCCAGCAACTGACCTTCCATCGTGAACACCTTGAAACAATTCCTTGTGCGATCGGTGACCAGCAGCGTCGCCGCGCCGTTTCTCTTGTCAATACAAATCCCGTGGGCGTTGTCAAGTTTCGCATCGCCTTCACCCTTTCCGCCAAAATAACTGATCAGCTTGCCATTGATATCGTAACGCATTATGTATTGAAGGCCGTAGCCATCCGCTATGTAAAAATCCCCGTTGTCGCTTACCGCAACTTCCGTCGGAACGAATTGCTCGGGTTTTGGATAAAGGTTGTCCTCCTTGGGAGCATCAATTGTTAGCAATATTTTACCATCAAGAGTTGTTTTATACACCTGGTGCTTGACGGTATCAGTAATGAATAAGTGTTCACCCGACAACGTTAGACCGTGCGCCCCTGGAAAAGAATCACCCCACGTGCTGAGTAATTTGCCTGATTTATCAAAAAACATGAGGTTGTTCTTCGTCTCGTTAGTTAACAAAATGATCCGGCCTGATGCGTCTTGCACCATCTCATGACAGTCGTTAACCGGATTCTTCAATGGATCGGCCTTACACCAACTTTGATCCAGCTTATATTTCATATTGTTATGACCGTAGACGACGGAGTTATCCTGTCCATATAGGTCTCTGGTGATGTACACACTGCCAATCGCAGCTAATGTCGCATTCTTAACAAAGACTCGTCTTTTCATAATAATTGTTATTTAATGTATTTTCTTTAGCGTACTGGAGAAATTAAGACTGCATCAGCCACCACAGCACCGTCTGCTCCTCGTGTAGATACCTCGACATACGGACGTTCATCTTTCTCCAAATCGTATTGCCCGAGTAGCATCCATTCACCTGATGTTTGTCCTTCAATCTTAAGCTGATTCGGCTTAAGGTCCTGAGTATGCTTCCTCTTCCCATTATAAAAAACAACTTCGATCGTCGATGAGGCGCCGGCTGCTCGGGGTATATAAACGTACACCTCGTAAGCGCCGTCTTTTTCAATCAAGGTACTAAATTTAACGGATCGAATCTTGGATTTCTCCCCGAAAGAACTGGATAACAGCGATGGACCATAACAACCCGGCGCATTTTTTATGGTAGTCCATGATCCCACCAGGGTGATGCTGCCCTTGTCGTCATTGTCGATTAAAATTTCCTTCGTGGTTCCATCTGCAAGAGGATTCTCCTTTAGCGCCTTCTGTATGAGTTGCACATCAACTTGTTGTACACTTATGCTTTTATCAATGGCCTGAACTGCTGCCGTTGCTGCGGATTGTGCAAGCACCATGAACACAGGTTCCATGCGAATACTCCCGTAAGCAATATGCGTAGCCGACAAACAAACCGGTGCATATAAATTTTTGCAGTCAACCTCCTTAGGAATTATAGAACGATAGGAAATCGGATACGGGGGGAAACCTCCCACCTGCACGTCACCTTCATTCTTAACCATTCCATTCACGACGATTCGTTGGATGTTGTGTGAGTCCATGGTATATGCCGCCATGCCAACTCCATCAGTCACGGTTTCGTCTCCCTCACAATTATGCTGCGTCATTACATATTCACCTATCATCCGTCGGGCTTCACGTATGTACGCCTGGTGTGACCAATTACCATTGTCATCGTATTCATCTTTTGGATATCCCCACTTCAGCATCTCCTCTCGTAAATGTTGCGGCATCCTACTGTCGTTTCCGATGAAATATAAGAGCCCTTTATTATAATTTTCAAGGTCTTTGATTATCACAGCTCTCTTCGTGTAATCTGCATCCGGATACTCATAGTTCACACCAATCATATCAGTCGAAAACGGTCCATTATTATTAATGTCGGTCTTATTATTTGGCATGATATCCGGTTTCAAAATCAGGTTAAAAGGCTTTTTGGGTTCCTTCTCAAGAACTCGCAGTAAAAGTTCGTAACGCGTAGAGTCGTAGTCAGGTGGACGTGTAATCGTTATCTTGTTTTGTGGATCGCGTGAAAGACATATCCTGAAATTATAGGCTTGAACTTTCTTATCTCCCGCACCTGTTCCTGACGCAGTTCCTGGACTAATCCCCCACAACAATCCGCTTTCCGGTTGTCCTTTGATTTTATAAGGATCAATGCCGTCAGCAAACTGGTGTTTGTCCCGTAGCTGAAACCCGTTGTATTTTTCTTTGTACTGTTCGTTACTTTCCCGGCCGACTGTATATGACACGCCAGCTTTCGCCATTAAATCACCTTCATAGCTACAATCGATAAAAATTTTCGCACGCACCATTCGCTTCGAAGCCGTTGACGGGTTAATACTATTTTCCAGTTCGATTTGCTGAATAACACCGCTTACATTTGATGCCGACGTTATCCTGTGATCATACCAAACATTTACTTTCGCGGAATTAATGTATTCATTGAATATCTTTTCTGCCACATGGGGCTCGAATATCCATTGTTCAAACTTGCCGTAGTGTGTTCCAATTCTCCTGTAAAAATCTCTTGCCAGACCTGTAACGGCGTACTTGTTGCCAATATCTGTGTATCCCAATCCGGCCGATGAAAGGCCTCCGAGGTGCCTCCCCGGTTCTATCAGCAGCACAGTCTTTCCTAACGATCGGGCGGTATATGCTGCAATAACTCCCGCAGAGGTGCCACCATAAACGCAGACATCGACTTCCTCGATTGATTGTGAAAAAGAAGTGGAAATCTTCACTGCGAACAGCACAAAACAAACACTCCCTATGATCCAATTCTTTTTTCTATTGCGCATGTGACTTCAGCTTTTGCTCCAACCAGTTACTGAATCTTTCGCGTTGCTCAGGATACGTCCAGTGCCCGGTTTCGAGAGCCAGGAACAACTCCTTGGGCGCGGTGATCACATTGTAAGCAGAGTACATTGAAGTTGGTGGGCACGTCTCGTCATTGAATCCCCATGTATACAATCCTGGAACCCTAAGCAGGCGTGCGAAATTTACTACGTCGTAATAGCCTACGGTTTCGATCTTTTCTTTAAGGTTATTAAAAGGCAAGTTGTTCTTGTCGAACAGATGCGGCCATCCTCCTGCTCTTCCGTTCAAATAACCGGTCACATCGCTTAATGCCGGATGGACTGCGGCAAGATATTTTACGCGTGCATCCAGCCCTGCCGTGACAATTGAAAGAGCACCACCCTGGCTTCCACCGGTTACCGCCAGATTTACACCATCGAATTGAGGTAGACTTGTCAGAAAATCGTTTGCCCTTACGCATCCCAGGTATACGCGCTTAAAGTAATAACGGTCCTTGTTGTCAAGGTTGTAATTGTAATACTGATACAATGTGCCGGCACCTAAATCCGTGTAAACAAAAGGATCCATCGTCACAGGAATACCATGGATGCCAATCTCGAAAGTAATTATCCCTTTTTCTGCCATGGCCACGTCTCCATTGTAAGGCCGGACGCCGGCACCAGGCACCTTCAGGAGCGCAGGGTATTTACCTTCTTTCTTCGGCACACAAAGAATTCCGTAAAGCCTGGATCCAACTCTGTAGTTCTGAAGATTGACATGGTACACATTCACCTTTTCGGTACAGCGCTCGGGTAACAAGGTCATTTTTGCATCTATTGGTATCGTCGAAAGATCGGATTTGGCTTGATCCCAAAATTGCGTGAAGTCCGTAGGAGTTGGAACGGTTGGCTTGATTAATAGCGGATCAAACCCGGCCGTAGCCATACCTTTATACAGTTTACCATCAACTTCAGCCTCAACGATACATCGCACGAAGCCGGCGACTTTTAGAGTGCCACCATCAACAGTCAACGTTCCTTTTTGGAGAATGACTCCTTCCTTTTTAACAGTGGGTTCCAGTTTTTCAAGACCAACCTGGTACTTCACTTTTACATCCTTTACGGGATTACCATTTTGCAGTACGCTGACCTGAAACTTGGCAGACTCTCCGGTTTTATAGGTCCAGTCTGAATGGTCCGGTGCCACAACTACCTTGATGAATTGTTCAACGGGCTGGCCAAACGCCACGCCGCCGCACAGTAACGCTGCAACAAAAAGGAAGAAATGATAATGCCTTGTTTTCATTTATGGCTATTGTTTAGGATTCTATGTAACGCTGGAAATTCTGAACCAAATTAGTTATATTTTTTTAGCGCGAGGTATCCAGGCAAGATGAATTCAAACCTTGATTGACCAGTTTCTACGCATCGGCCGCGACAGCAACGCATTAGCTTCCGGGTCATTCTTAAATTGTTCCTTTTCCGGATCCCATCTTAGCGATCGTTTTAACTCGTATGCAATGTTTCCGATGCTACATACCGTTGCAGTCCGATGGCCAACCTCCACATCACAGATCGGTTTCGTACGGGTGCGCATCGCATTAAGAAAATCTTTGTAATGATTGTCACTGAAATAAACGTGGCGTTCATTTTCCCCGATTTGTTTCTGCTTTAAGGCAATTGGATTTGTCTCCAGATTTCGTCGCTGGACATCAAGTTCACCTTCCGTGCCGATAAAGCGTATCGCGTTCATCTTTCCGAAATTTTCGTGAGTCATTGTAATTCCGTTCGCATACTTATAAGTAAGGAACTTGTATTGGACGCCATCCGGGTAATTCACTTCAACGGGCCCACTGTTATCCATGTCGAGTGCCCACTGTACTATATCAAACATATGAGCTCCCCAATCAGTCATTCCTCCTCCTCCAAATTCTTTATAGTTCCTCCACTTTGCCCAGAACGTATCTTCAAGTGCGGGAGCAAGATCTCTGTGATAAGGACTATAAAAGTTTGGGCCAAGCCATCGGTCCCAATCAAGTCCCGCTGGAAGAGGTTGCCCTACGAGGTCGTAGGTCTTAGGCGGTCCCTCTATGCTAACTTTTATTTCTTTGATTTCTCCAAGGTAGCCATTACGGACAAGCTCAGCAGTTTGCCGGAACTCTGGCCACGACCGTTGCATGCTTCCTGTTTGAAATACACGCTTGTGTTTTTTCACTGCCTTCGCCATTGCCCGTCCCTCCTTAACGGTAAGCGACAATGGCTTTTCACAATAAATGTCCTTCTTCTTTTTTCCAGCCTTTACAGCAAGTGCTCCGTGCCAATGATCAGGTGTAGCAATAACAACAGCATCTATATCTTTTCGCTCTAATACCTCCCTGAAATCCTTATAAGTTTTACATTCGGATTTCAACTTCAAATCCTTCTCCGTGCTAAACTTATTCATTTGCTCAACGAAGTTTTGAAGTTTAATCGGATAGACATCACACGCAGCCAAAATCTGCGTTTCGCCAGTGGTCAGGAAGTTTCTCATAAGACCCGTGCTTTGCCTTCCCGTGCCAATAAATCCTAGGTTGATCATGTCGCTAGGTGGCAAATAACCCTTACCACCGAGAACATAGCGGGGAACAATTGAAAATGCAGATAAAACCGCGGCACTTTTTATAAATTTTCTTCTGGAAATGCTGGATTCCATCATGGTGCGGTTGGGCAATGGTCAGATTCAGGCACAATATATTTCACAACAATCAAAGTCAGAAATGCCCAACGTCTTTGTGATACCGCCCAAATAAAAGTTTTGACACGATATTGTCATTCTCTTGTCATCCTTGCTTTCGCGATACGTCTAATTTGCTATAACTTGGAATAACAATTGG
>DATHIE010000503.1:0-2524 GCA_035316905.1 Chryseolinea sp.
ATCCGCTCCATGATAGATGGCAAGCCAACCTTGAGGCGTATGAATGGGTGAGCACCCTGCGCCAATACGTGCACTATCCCACATACCCGGCCGCGTTTTAGCAAGGCACTTGTGATGCCCCCAATGAATACAATCTGGAGATTCAGCGATCCAGATATAATTGCCTCCGAGTTCAGGGCTGCTGGGTCGGTGCAACGCGAAATATTTGTCTTTGATCTTCTCTTCAAAGATCGCGCAATCTTTATTGTGAGGCGGTAAGATCATTCCTTTACGATCAAATCGTTTCCAATCACGGGTCTGGATGAGTCCAACGCCTACACCACATGACGAGACCATGGTATACGTGAGATAATATACTCCACTTATCTCAGCCACGCGGCAGTCTTCAATGCCGTAGGCTTCCAATTCACCTTCACCGAAAATTGGACTGTAGTTTTCAGCAACACGAAAATTTTTCCCGTCCTCGCTGCACATTAATCTCAGATGTGAAAGCGAAGTGAGGTAATCGTTGCCTTTGTAATGAATTACCCTGGCATCAGAGAAGTCAAGGTGTGGATCGTTTTTATCAAATTGAAGGATTTCAATTTCACCATCTTTGTATCTGGCAATTCTAATGTGCCCTTCCGTTTGTTCAGGGCGCTCGGCTACTCGCATGAGTAGCCATGTCTTCTTTTCAAATCTGAATACCCCAGGGTTGAGCAGGCATTCCACCACCATTTCCTTGCTGCTTGGCGTTATATTACCCGGCGTGACCAGGGGGTTTTCTTCGAACCTTTGGGCGATGTCTAATACAGGTGCTGAATTCATAAAGTTTTTGTAGTGCTTTTATTATCGATCGCTTGTTCTTGTTAAATCCATAGCGTTGAACGTGCTTGTCTACTTTGTCCAATACGCTCGCAAATGTGGATCACTATCCGAGGTAACTCCTCAGCACTTTACATCGGGAGGAATGCCGAAGTCTGCGCGTGGCTTTTTCTTTTATCTGCCTGACACGTTCCCTGGTAATGTTAAACTTATCACCGATCTCTTCAAGCGTTAAGCTTTCTGCTCCACCCAGACCATAGTAGTGAGAAATTACATCCGATTCCCTTGCGGTAAGTGTAGCCAATGCACGGCCGACTTCAGTCTGTAGCGAATCAAAGATTAACTTCGTTTCAGGGGAATCTTCAACGCCGGCAAGTGTATCCAGTAAACTGTTTTCTTCGCCTTGAACAAAAGGCGCATCCAAAGAAAGCTGTCTGCCGGAAGTAATGGACGTGAGCACTACTTCTTCTTCAGTTACACCAAGCGATTCGCCAAGTTCCTCGTTGGACGGTTCACGTTGGAATTTCTGCTCCAGCTGCGAAAATGCTCTTGAGAGTTTATTAAGAGCACCGACTCTGTTCAACGGAAGTCTTACAACCCGCGCTTGTTCAGCCAGCGCTTGCAGGATCGTCTGACGTATCCACCAAACGGCATATGAAATGAATTTAAAGCCACGCGTCTCATCAAAACGAGAGGCGGCTTTTATTAAACCGACATTTCCTTCATTAATTAGGTCGCCTAGCGACAATCCATTGTTTTGATATTGCTTAGCGACAGAGACGACGAATCTTAGATTTGCCTTGACTAGTTTTTGCGTGGCAAATTCATCACCACTCCTGATACGGACAGTCAACTGCACCTCTTCTTCCATCGTAAGCAGATCGACTTTGCCGATCTCCTGTAAATACTTATCCAGAGATTTGGTCTCACGGTTGGTAATTTGTTTGGTGATTATAAGTTGTCGCACAGTAGCATTTTTAAAATCAATTGGGCCCGCTTCATCAACTCCGGAGATAAAAGTGAATCAGATCAGGAATGCTGGAATGACAAGAACTTTCGGGGTATATTTACCTGGGAGGGAGTTGAATATTTCAAAAGGTACGAAATTTCTGACTGGAATGCCCCATGTTGAAGCAGATTCCGGATGATTTACTTCAATCTGATGATACTAAGGCTTATGGAATGATAAAATCACACGCAATTGCTCTATACATTGCAGTAGGTTCGTCATAGGAGATACCTTTACAATTAACTATCTTATCCGATGAGGTTTTACATGAAAGCGCATCCCAACTGATCGAGAATAAAATTGCATTGATAATAAACACAACCCTTGCAACTATACCTCATAAGACTTCGTTGTCCCAATATCCTTCTTTGTTTTTAAGGCCGGTCTTAACATAATTGCAGAGCGTTATAATTTTTTTTAGCCTTTGGGGCATAGACCAAACATTATTCAATACAAAACAAAATGAGTTACAGGACAAATTCCGACAATATTTATGCAGAGGGAACGCTGATAACAGCCAAAGTGGATCCGTCTTTGACGCTGAAGATTATGAAGTATTATCAACGCACTTATTACTGTGCAGTAGTTGGAGATGAGGAGAGAAAGCACCTCGCTTACTTCGAGCGTGAGCTGGTAGAACCTTCCAAATGAACAAGTAGCGTGGTGTTGGCGTTAGACCCGAACGCGTAAACGTTTGTTTTATTTCTCGGT
>DATHIE010000504.1:0-6214 GCA_035316905.1 Chryseolinea sp.
CTTGCCACACGCCATAAAGATCCACGCAACGCCTACCCTACCTCCTATCTTAAATCGATGTGATTGCGTTCCGGCTTTATCGACCAACCCGATCACCTGATGACCGAGGGTCATAGGAAAAGATGATGGTGGTGTTCTCCCTTCGATCTCATCAAGTTCAGTGTGACACACTCCGCAGCATAGTATTCTAATTCTTATTTCGTCATTGTGGGGCTCTGGCAAGGGAAGTTCAACCAAAGAAAGGGGATTGTTTTCTATCCGTAAATCACAAATGTTCTTCAGGACCCATGCTTTCATAACCTGGCCATTTCAGGAAGGTGATGATGAAGTTAAGCGCTAATGTGCGGATAAAAAAAAATCCTGTTCTTTTCAGGGAACAGGACTTCGTTAAAAACTCAGATTAAAAAATAGATTAAAGCAACAACAAAAAAATATCGTTATGTGCGGCTGTTACCGCATCGTTTCTATCGTCTGGCGGAGGGTATCATTGCAATGGTCTTCATCATTCCTGCAAGGCTGGTCACCGTCATCATCATTAGGAAGAGTGAACAAACTGTGCTGTATTTTTCGACCAGGCTACCAGCAAGTCCATATACAACCGATGATAAAAGGGCGGTGCCTATGATCAGCAGGAAGTAAAATTTGAAGGTCGTTTTCATGGGGTCTAAGGGGTTATGCTATCCTTATAGGAAATTGTATGCCATGGGGGTTGACCTTCAATTTCAGCTTAAAAACTGAGGTTTATGTTGGAATTATTCCCAATTTGGAACGAGGCGTTCCGAAATCCTCGATTTTTGGTTCAATCCCGGATATATATCCCCCCAGAGTCAACAGGCGTAAATCCTAGTCGCCATCCGAGATACAACGGTATAACTACACGTAAATGTCACGATGAGCTATTTTTGTGAATTTTTTCTACACTACCAATGACCGTCAAAAAATTTGTGACAGACTGTATTGGAATTACTGGTCAAAGTCTTGAGATTGTAGCGTAGAGTAGATTTTCAATTGTTTCGCCTTAAGTTTTGGAGTCCAAGGATCCCGTAACTCAAATTTCGAATGCGGGATTTTTTATTTGGAGATTTTTTGATTGGGTGTTTTGCCGACCAGAAATTGGTTGTTAGCACGAATTTGTCATTCCAAACATTGGTGCGAAGCTCGGCTGGCTGGTGATCAATGAAGAAGAATTTTGTATCGGCAAATGTTACCGTCAGTAAGTCACAGATTATTTCTTATTTGTTGCTTTGTTCGTCCCCTATCCCTTCTAGTTTGTCCAGGTGAACTAAACTACAAATCCGCCAACTCAAATTTTAATAATTAGAAATATTCTGTACTCAATCCACCCCAATCGTCTCTTGTGGAAAAGTATTGAACGCTCCTAACTTTTTGTCTAATGCCTTCTTTCTATTTCAGTTCTGTCACACAATAATCACTCTAAAGAGAATTTATTTAAACGTCGCATTGAATAGATTCAATAATATTTATACATACCAATCACACGTAATCTGCATAAGACGGTTTAGAGGATAATTATCCTCAAGCCAATCAACAATATTTCATAAAAAGTTTTTTTGGGTAACAACTTGTGTAATCATTTTGTAAATATGCTTTAGATATTTAAATATAATGATAACACGTATGGGCTATTGGCCGCGTGTTGTGTCAACTAACTAACCTAACCCTAAATTTATGATGTGGAAAAAATTCTACGAAAAATTGAGTTTATCATTGGCTTTGCTGCTAATGATAATATCAGTTGGCCTGGCTCAAGAACGAGTTGTGACAGGTACAGTGACTGATGATCAAGGGACAAGTATGCCTGGCGTAAACGTCCTTGTAAAAGGGACACCTCAAGGTACCGTGACGGACGCTCAAGGTGTTTTTACGATCTCCGCCCCGGCTAATGCCACTCTTCTGTTTTCCTTTGTCGGTTTTAAGACAACAGAAATGCCAGTGGGAGAGCGGACTAAAGTTGACGTTGTACTGGAGTCAGACCTTACTTCTTTAGATGAAGTAGTTGTAATCGGCTATGGAACTCAGAAAAGATCCGACTTAACTGGTGCTGTGGGTTCTGTAAATGAAGACAAGCTCAAGGAACGTCCAACGTCATCCCTGAATCAGGCTTTATCCGGTAAAATCGCCGGTGTGCAGGTTAATAACAACTCCGGCCGTCCAGGAGGAAGATCCAATGTCCGTGTACGCGGATTCAGTTCAATTAACTCTTCCAATAACCCATTATATGTGGTGGATGGTATTCAATTGCCCCAGGGAACCAAGGATCAATTCAGCAATCCGATAGATTATATAAATCCAAACGATGTGGTTTCTATAGAGGTACTGAAAGATGCTTCATCCACTGCTATTTATGGGGCACGGGGAGCTAACGGTGTTATCCTGATTACGACCAGGCGGGGAAAATCCGGTGAAGGAAAAGTAACGTATGATGTTGATTTCAGCGTTCCGACAAAGGGACCTAATACCCGGGAAGTGTTGAATGCCCAGCAGTATTTAGAGACTGAGGACTTAGCGTGGGCTAATATGGCAAAATTTGACCCGGTTGGTTGGAATGCTGGCAAATGGGCCTATCTGAATCCTGCTTTGCGCAGAACAGATCCCCGGGTTTTCGATGCGTCAGGTAACCCGTTACATGATACCGACTGGTTGGAAGAAACAACTCAAAGCCGCGTATCGCAAAATCATCAGTTAGGTTTTAGCGGTGGAAACGAGCGCACTACATACTCACTTTCCCTCGGGTATAGGAATGACGAGGGCTATGTAAAGACCTCCTACCTTACCCGTTACTCTGGCAGATTTACGATCGATGATCAGGTCAAAAAATGGTTAAAAATTGGCGGTACTTTAAGTTACAACAACCAGACGGAGAATTTGGTTGACATAAATGACGCCGTGGCCAGGCAGATTGTTGAAGACTTTCCTTTCATGCCAGTAAAATATCCTGACGGTACGTTTGCCAATAACCGGGATTATCCTTATGCAGAAGGTACCTATAGCTCAATGAGCAGGTTATACGGCCGTAAGTATATTCTTAACACGCAAACATTGCTGGGTAGCCTGTTCACTGATATTACCATAACCGAAGGGTTAACGTTTAGAAGCGTGTTGGGAACTAATATTGTAACACAGGAAAATAACGAGTCCAGCGCCAGTTACCTAAGCACTTCTGGAATCGCCACTGCAGCGACCAGTAACTCGAAGGAAAGCTTCTGGTCCTTTGAAAATTATTTGACCTATAATAAAACTTTTAATGACATCCACGCCTTTACAGGTCTTCTGGGAATTTCATGGCAGGAAACGAATTACTTTATTATAGACCAGGGATCACGAAATTTCCCGAGCGACTATTTTATGTTTAATAACATTGGAGCCGGCAGTGATAACAGAACTGTATTTTCGAATTCACAGAGACAGGCATTAAGCTCTTATTTTGGAAGGATCAACTATAGTTTAATGGGTAAATATCTGTTGACGGTGACCGGGCGTGCGGATGGTTCCTCGAAGTTTGGTGAGAACAACAAGTTTGCTTTCTTCCCATCCGCAGCGTTAGCGTGGCGGGTTTCCGATGAATCATTTCTGGCAGACAATCGCTTCATTTCTAACCTGAAATTGCGGACCAGCTACGGCCTTACCGGTAACTCCGAAATACCTCCGTACGCAGCCTTGTCGCTCTTAGGTTCTGGTTACCGCGCCGTTTGGAACGATGCGGCCGTAGGTGGAACGGGTCTTAACAGACTAGCGAACCCTGATTTGAGATGGGAGAAAACGGCACAATCAGACATTGGTGTTGAATTAGGTCTGTTCAATAACAGAATCATGATTGAAGCCGACCTTTATTATAGAAAGACTACGGACATGTTGTTGGATGCACCCGTACCTCAATCAAGCGGATATGCAATCATCCGGAAAAATGTAGGATCCATGGAGAATAAAGGAATTGAGTTTACACTTACATCGGTGAATATTCAGTCGAATAATGTAACCTGGAATACCTCCTTCAACATCTCCTTCAACAAAAATAAAGTGCTCTCGTTAGCTACTCCTTCTGATATTTTTAATGTTGGAGGACCGAATTTTACAAACCCTACCAATATCATCCGCGTGGGTGAACCAGTGGGCTCTTTCTGGGGCCTTGTGAGAATGGGAACATGGGGCACTGCAGAGGCTGATGAAGCTGCAAAATTCGTAAGCTATCGGAATGGACTTACCATTCTACCTGGTGACATTAAATACCTTGATGTAAATGGCGACTATGCCATAACGGATGCAGACAGGATGATCATCGGTAACGGAAGCCCTAAAGCGTGGGGAGCGCTTACTAATACGGTGACCTTTAAGAATTTGGATCTTACTCTGGAACTTCAATATTCATATGGCAATGACATCATGGATATGAACCTCCATCCAAGCGAGGATCGTCAGGCATTGGCAAACAGCTACACAAGCGTGTTAAATGCGTGGACCCCGGATAACCAAAATACTATGATTGCTCAAATCCGAGATACCCGCGCAGGTTATGTAACCAACGTTGACTCTCATTGGATCAAAGACGGATCATTTATTCGCGGAAGAAATCTCCTACTCGGATATACTTTCTCACCTGGCATTTTGGAGAGAATAAAATTGAACAAGTTGAGGGTTTACGGATCGGTGCAAAATTTCTTCTTGATTGTTGAAGATGAACTGTATGGGGACCCTGAGATAACGCCAACCAATCAAGGTGTTACCAATAGCGCGTTCTCTCAAGGAATGATGTGGCATGAATATCCCAAATCAACAATTTGGATGCTTGGCCTGAACATAGGCTTATAATTAATTTAAATGATATTAATATGAATAATAGAATTGAACATATAAGCAAAGTGTTTCTATGCGTTGGGTTATTGTTTGGGGTCTCAGGATGTTCAGATTTTCTGGATGAAAATGACCCTTCAAACCTTACCCCTGAAAGCTTTTATACACAACCGAAGCACGCAGACGCTGCAATAGCTGCAGTTTACACGTCTACAAGGTTTATTGGCGACGCCGCCGGTATTTTCTCGTCAAATTGGCAGCTGCTGGAAGCGCCCACTGGAACTACAACAACAGAAACAGCTCAAAATTCTGACCTGAACAACCTGTACTCACTCACCTATGACCCGAATACAGGTCATATCCAAAATTGGTGGAGAGGTCTTTATATAGTGTCGGCAAATGCGAACCTTGTCATTGACAACGTTCCAAAAATAGTAATGGATGAAGCTCAAAAGACCAAGGTAATTGGTGAAGCACTCTTTCTACGTGCCTGGGCTTATTTCTATGCCGTGAGAATTTGGGGCGACGTTCCGTTGATACTTCATCCCCAGTCGGCGACTTCTGAAGATTTTTTCCCAAGCCGTACGCCTCAGGCTGAGGTTTATGATCAAATTGTAGCTGACCTGGTGCTCGCAGAACAGGCCGGGCTACCCTGGACCGATAAGTCTGGACGCGTTTCTCAGTCTGCCATAAAATCACTTTTATCCAAAGTGTACCTCACGATGGCGGGGCAACCACTCAATAAAGGTGCAGAATACTATGCATTAGCAGCAGCGAAGTCCAAAGAAGTCATTGACAACGCTGCGACGATTGCTCTTTTTGATACATACAAAAAGGTTCACGATCAAGCATTAAAAAACACCGTCGAACATATTTTCATGCTACAATACAATGCGGATGTGGCTGAAAATCCTATGACCAACATGTTTCCTAACTTTAAGCCGGTAACCTATCGCGGACCTGCCGGTACAGGTAGCACTATACCGACCCAGGATTTTTATAACTCATATGATGCAGGCGATCTCCGGACCAAAGATCAGGAAGGATACTTCTACACTACGTATTATACCAATGGAGATGGCGCACCTTTTTCGCTGGGTGCTCCTTACATCTTTAAACACTTTAATATGACCGCCAACGGTACTGCTGGGGTCAAAGGCACTGCTAAAGATAATCTCAATGTGCCGATGATTCGTTATGCGGACGTTCTCCTGATTTATGCTGAAGCACAAAATGAGGTGAGTGGTCCTGAACAGGCCGCTTACGATGGCTATAAGAAAGTTAGAGACAGGGCGCAGTTGGTTACACCAGACATAGGTACTTTTACGAAAGAAACATTTCGGCACGCCATATGGAGAGAGCGCTGGATGGAACTGTGCTTCGAGGGCATCACATGGTTTGATAT
>DATHIE010000505.1:0-10980 GCA_035316905.1 Chryseolinea sp.
CGTTTGATGGGCTCGAAGAGTTGCCGGCTGTTGGTCATAAGACAGCATCGGTAGTTATGACGCAATGGTTCCATCAACCCGCATTTCCGGTTGATACGCATATACATCGCCTGGCCTACCGGTGGGGATTAAGTAATGGAAAGAGTGTTGAACAAACGGAAAAAGATTTAAAGCGATTGATTCCCGAAAGCAAATGGAACAAGGCTCATCTGCAGCTAATTTATTTCGGCCGTGAATTTTGCACAGCACGTGCGCATAGTTGGCAGGAATGTCCCATTTGCAAAAAATATATGCGCAAAGAGTTGAGGGACTGACCATCGCCGGTTTGGCGGGGTTTGTTTGGTTCGACGAGAACTCATCATATCTCCGGTGTGTCATCCCTAAAGGGATTTAAATAACGCGTGACAATTTTTTCTACCAATATATTGTCCCGATGGGACAAATAATACAAAACACCGCGCACCAAAACCGAGTCCCGTTAGGGACGTAATATTGGTAGCCTATTCAGACCGTCGAAAACAAAATCCCGTGGCGATGACACAAAGGAACGTGCAGAATGAATGAAGGGATACGGAAAATTGTACACAACCATCGTTGGTTTGGCGGGTTTGTTTGGTTTGACTAGAGCTCATCATATCGCCGTTTATTTCATCCCTAAAGGGATTCCAATAACACGTGACAATTTCTTCTACCAATATATTGTCCCGATGGGACAAACAATCTCAGCCCGTCCCGTATGGGACGTAAATATTGGTAGCCAACAATTATTCGTAGAAAACAAAATCCCGTAGGGATGACACAAAGGAACGTTGCAGAAATCAGTGAACGGATACGGAAAATTGTACACAACGATCCCCCGGTTCGCCGAGGTTGTTCACTTCGAGGAAAGCTCATCACATCGCCGTTGTGTCATCCCTAAAGGGATTTAAATCGTCAGCTGCCAATTTTCTACCAGTGTATTGTCCCTATGGGACAAATCCATCAGGAAAACCTATGCGCAAGCATTGGGTAGTGTTGAATGAAAAAAAATAACTTGATGGTATCGATTTTATTTTTCCATTATGCCCAACACTTACACACAAATCCATATTCATGCAATCTTCGCTGTTAGATCAAGGGTGGGATTGGTAAGGAACGAATGGAGAGATCATCTATACAAATACATCGTCGGTATAATTCAACATTACGATCACAAATTACTGGCAATTAACGGTATGCCTGACCATATCCATATTCTATTTGGAATGCGACCAATGCAATCACTTTCCGATTTGATGCAGGACGTCAAAGCCGGCTCGTCCAAATGGATCAACGATCAGCGTCTCGTCAAAGGCAATTTCGAATGGCAAGGGGGATACGGAGCGTTCTCTTATAGCAAGTCTCAAGTACCACAAATTATGTCGTACATAAGAAATCAGGAAGTTCATCATCGCCAAAAAACATTCCTGGAGGAGTACAGAGAATTCCTCACATTGTTTGGCGTTGAATACGATGAACGTTTCATCTTTAAGGCTCTCGAATGATTGGAAGCTAACCTCGGTCGACATCCCGCATCGTATTTGAAATAATAAAGCACAATGGATAATTTACCTTGTTAAACTATTCACCAAAATGCTTTAATTCGCCCCAACTTTTTGACTACATGCAGGAACTCCGGATAATTTTTATGGGAACGCCCGAATTTGCTGTACCCAGCCTGGAGATTTTGGCCGAAAATAAATTCAACGTGGTGGCGGTTATAACTGCTCCCGACAAACCACAAGGCAGGGGTCAAAAGATTTCGTATTCTCCCGTTAAAGACTCAGCACTTAAACATAACATTCCAGTTCTCCAGCCTACCAATCTCAAGTCGCAAGATTTCTTAGATGAACTAAAGGGATTTAATGCAAACCTTCAGGTTGTAGTGGCTTTTCGAATGCTGCCCGAATCCGTTTGGGCTATGCCTGCAATAGGAACATTTAATCTTCACGCGTCATTGCTTCCTCAATACAGGGGTGCGGCACCGATAAACTGGGCAATTATTAACGGCGAAAAAGAAACAGGCGTCACAACCTTCTTCCTGAAACATGAGATCGACACAGGTACTATCATTTTCCAGGAGAAAGAACCCATTCTTGACAATGATACCGTCGGAACACTGTACGGAAGGTTGATGATCAAAGGTGCCGAATTGGTTCATAAAACCGTAAGGGCTATTGCTTCGGGTAATTATCCTACCGTTCCTCAGCAGGACCTCACCGCGATGAAACATGCCCCAAAGATTTTCAAAGAGAATTGCGAGATCGCCTGGGCACAGAAAAGTGAAACTGTTAGAAACTTTGTGCGCGGCCTGAGTCCCTATCCTGCGGCGTGGTGCAGCATCAATGGCAAGACGTACAAAATCTTCGAGGTTACCGTTGAAAAAAAAGAAAACAAACAAAGTGATCCAGGCTCTATTTCCACCGACAACAAAAATTATCTTTATGTAAGAGCGCTTGACGGATGGTTATCTATCGAAGAGCTTCAACCCGAAGGCAAAAAAAGAATGAACATAAAGGACTTTTTTAGAGGAAATAAAATATAGCAAAAAAGCCACAAGCTTCAAGCCGCAAGCTTCAAGAGTAACATACTTGTGGCTTTAAGCTTGTAGCTTGTAGCTTGTAGCTTACAGCTTTATGGTTATATCACTCATAGCAGCCCTTACCAGGAACCGTGTTATCGGCAAGAACAATGATCTGCCGTGGTATCTGCCCGACGACATGAAGTACTTTATGCAAACCACTAAAGGACATCATACCATTATGGGAAGAAAAAACTATGATTCGATTCCTGAAAAATTCAGACCCCTACCAAACCGGACTAATATCGTTGTCACGCACCAACCTTCTTTCAAAGCTCCCGGCTGTATCGTAGTGAATTCGATAGAACGCGGCCTGGAGATCTCCCGAAGCAACGGAGAGAAGGAAACTTTTGTGATCGGGGGTGCAGAGATCTACCGGTTAGGAATGCCGTACGCAGATCGTCTGTATCTTACTGAAATTGATGCAGTCATCGAAGGCGATACATTTTTTCCCGATGTTGATCATAAAGAATGGCATGAAGTCTCGAGAAAGAACCATGCTGCAGACGAAAGGCATCCGTATGGTTTTGATTTCGTCGTTTATGAGAAGAATAAAAAAACACCCCGCTAATGAGACAAAAACTAAACCTAATAACATTCGGTGTTTCCGACTTCGAAAAGTCCGTAGCCTTTTATGAAAATGGACTGGGCTGGAAAAAATCTTCAGCAAGCGTTGAAGAACTCGCCCTGTTTCCGTTGGGCGGAATGGTCCTGGCATTACATCCAAGAAAAGCATTGGCGGAAGATGCAAAGGTAAGTCCAACAGGTTCAGGATTCGCTGGCATTACCATATCCTACAATGCAAAAAGTGAAGATGAAGTGAATGAGGTTCTTGAAAAAGTGAAAGCGGCCGGAGCAACCATTGTAAAGCCGGCACAAAAAGTTTATTGGGGAGGATATAGTGGGTACTTCAAGGACCCGGATGGTCATCTCATAGAAGTAGCATACAATCCTTTCTGGGAATTGGATGAAAATGACAACATCAAATTACCGTAGTTGCAAAAATGTCTGAACTAAAAAATAAAGTGATTTGGCTCACAGGAGCATCGTCCGGAATAGGCGAAGCCCTTGCGTACGAGCTTGCTGACAAGGGAGCAAAGCTGATACTGTCTGCACGCCGTAAAGAGGAGCTTGAAAGAGTAAAGGGTAATTGTAAGCAGGCTGTCCGCGACGATATCAGGATACTTCCATTGGATCTCGCACAACCTCAATCTCTGGAAGCTGCAACCAAGACGGCGATACAATTTCATGGACACGTTGACGTCTTGATCAACAACGGAGGAATCAGTCAACGCAGTCTCGCTCTGGAAAGCTCAATGGATGTTTACAGGAGATTGATGGAAGTGAACTTTTTCGGCGCAGTGGCATTGACAAAATACATTCTACCTCATTTTGTCAGCCGCAAGCAGGGACATATAGCGACGTTAAGCAGTGTAGCAGGTAAATATGGTACGCCCTATCGTTCAGGCTATGCGGCATCGAAACATGCGCTACACGGTTTCTTTGACTCGGTGCGTGCTGAGCATTTTAAGGACAACGTCACGATTACGATGCTTTGCCCAGGTGTAATCAATACGCCAATTACGATGTCGGCGCTAACTGGTGATGGAACGCCTATGAACAAAATGGACGAATGGCAATCCAAAGGGAAACCTGTTAAATGGTGCGCTGAAAAAATTGTGCATGCTATTGAGAACAAAAAGGAAGAAGCTTACATCGGAGGGAAAGAAGTCTTTCTAATTTATATCAGGCGTTTCTTACCGTTCCTTTATTACAGGATCATCCGAAACGTCAAGGTTAGGTGACCGCGTTTGCAAAGTGGAACGATCTGTACTCCTCCTCCTTAAAACTGTCTTCCAGAGCGATTGCTTACTATCATACAACTGCGCTAATGGAATGGGTTTGCTTGACGAAGTTAATAATACTGAAATCGAACGCGAAGGATCCGTCAGAGCCTTGTGGAATGATATAAAAACCAAACGTGTTGCTTCCGTTAGAAAGATCCTTCGCGGGAAGTCCGCGCTTGTAAATAAAGGAGTATCTCCATTTCTCGTGAGCAAGTTTTAAAATAGGTAGAATACGCTCTGGATGACAGCATTGAAAGGAAATGCAGACATTTCACGTTATCACCAAATGCGTTATCTTTCAGACGACCTCAAAACCTGATCGCTTGGAACTCTATCAAATCCCATTAATCATTCTGCTTGGCTTCGGTGCCGCTTTTCTCAACACCGTGGGAGGCGGAGGATCGCTTTTCACCGTCCCAATTCTTACGTTCATGGGCGTTCCAATCACTATGGCTAATGCAACTGCACGCGTAGCGATACTAGCGCAAAACGTGACAGCTGTCGGTGGGTTCCGGAGTAAAAAAGTTGAGCTGCCGTTAAAGTACAGTCTCTATCTTGGAGCAGTATCGCTTGTAGGCGGTTTCATTGGATCAAGGCTTGCATCCACCATTGATGACAAGCTTTTCAGCAGGATCTTTGTTGTGGTAATGTTATTCTCGATTTGCCTGGTAATATTCGATCCGTTCAAATCAACCAATAAAACAGAACGGCTTGGACCAAAACAACAGATCATCGGTGCCATTTGTTTTTTCTTTATCGCGATATACGGGGGTTTTGTACAGGCCGGAATTGGATTTCTTGTGATCGGCGTTCTTACCCTTGTGAACAATTTCAACCTGGTTAAGACTAACTATATAAAGGTGTTTGTAGCGATCGTCTATACAGCCGTTTCCGTAGCGGTGTTCGCGTGGGAAGATAAGATCATTTGGACGACAGGTCTTATTCTGGCAATCGGTCATGCACTCGGCGGATGGTATGCCAGCCGTTGGAGCGTCGACAAAGGTGAAGTATGGATAAAGCGCGTAATGATCATCTCCGTGGTCGGTATGGCTATCAAACTTTGGTTCTTTCCGCAATAGGACATGTCGATGGCCGAGGGCGAACCGGGGATGGTTACGAACAATTTTCCGTATCTGTTCATCCTTTCTGCTACGTTCATTTGCGTCATCCCTAAAGGGATTTGTCTTCGTTGATTTACTTTGTGCTACCATATTACGTGCCTATCGGGACTCGTTTTGGTGCGCCGTGTTTTGTGTTATTTGTCCCATCGGGACAATATATTGGTAGAAAATATTGTCAGGCGTTATTGGAATCCCTTTAGGGATGACACAACCGGTGATATGATAAGCTCTCGTCAAAATAAACAACCTCGGCAAACCGACGATGGCTGTGTGACAATATTCTTTCGTTATTGGTTGCTCCTATTCGTACCCATAACATGTTTATAAATGATTTCGGACACGTTCGCCATAACAGCGGTTGCTGCATCATCATCCTTAAGATTTTTTGAGAGAATCACCAGCACATATTTGCGTCCGTCGGGAAGGAACACAATACCGGAGTCGTGGTGAACTCCTTTTATGCTTCCGGTTTTGTGAGCCACCTTCACGTCCTTTGGAAGCTTTGCAGGAATAATCGTGTTGAAGCGCTGATCCAACAATATATCTATCATTGCATCTGATGCTTGTTTGCTAACGGTTTCTCCATTCGCCATTTTTTCGAAAATGACCATCAGATCGTATGGCGTTGTGCTGTTGATCAATCCTTCGATAAATGCCTTGTCATCTTCAACACCTCTCAGAACCTGGATATCATTAGCGCCGAGGTCACGCATGGATTGCGTCACTTTTTTTGCATCGACTAACTCTATGATAATATTTGTCGCAAGGTTGCTACTCACAATGATCATGTCGTAAACCAATGAATCCAACGTCCGCTTTGTTGAGGTTAACGTATACAATTTTTGTTCACTGTCTTCTGCAGAATCGAGTGAATATTCGCTGCCATCCACAATGCTTTTAAAAGTGTTCTTGATAGGTACAGAATCGGAAAGTGAAAATCTGCCTTCCTTTGCCTGCTTGAACGCCTCGATCATCACTGGAGTCTTCATAGTGCTGGCGGCGTGGAATATTTCGTGCTCGTTGATAAATAATTCCTCGCCGGTACTGAGATCCTTAAAGGCCAACCCATAAGTACCGGGTTGTTTTGCCAGTTCTTTCCTTATTTCTTCTTCGATCCCCGTCCTTCGTTTACCACAAGAGAAAAGGAACAAAATGGATATAACACCGATGAAAATAAGTTTAGGTTGCGGCCGAATCATTAAAGGCATTTTTAAGAACGGCCAAAGTTAGCAATCCAGCTCAAATGCTTATCTTCCGCTAGAATTAAAATCCCCCCAAACCCATGAAATCACACAATGTCATTTTACTGGCTACGGCGCTTGCGTTTGGCTGCGAAGTAAAAACAAATGCAGTTGTGACCTCTGCGCCTAGTGAAGAAAAAACTAAAGAAGTCCTGGACCATCATTGGACAGCGTTCCAGGCAAATGATCTGGAGGCCACCATGGCGGACTACGCTGAAGAGTCTGTTCTCATTACACCTGACAAGACCTTCAAAGGACTAACCGAAATCCGCGACAATTTTGTGTTCGCCTTCGCTATTTTCCCAAAGGACTCCACAACGTTTCAGTTGGACAAATCAATCATTAACCAGGATGTCGGATATATTATCTGGCAGGCAAAAAGCCCAAAAATCAACCTGACATTTGGTACCGACACTTTTATCATTCGCGACGGAAAAATTGTACGTCAAACCTATGCAGGTGTAGCCGCTCCGTGATCATCGATGCCAAGGGAAATACTTGTTAAATCCGTTCTGAACAAAACTAAGCGGAGAGATCCCTGGTTCCTTGATGACTATACTATAAATCCCTACAGCGCATGCTCGTTCAATTGCTTGTTCTGTTACATCAGGGGAAGCAAGTATGGCGAGCACATGGAGGAAAAGTTAAGTATCAAAAGCAATGCGCTGGAAGTGCTCGATAAACAACTCAAGAACCGGGCACGCAAGAATCAGCATGGGATTATTGTCCTTTCATCGGCAACAGACCCGTACCTGCAAATTGAAAAGGATACCCTGCTGACACGGAAAATCCTTGAACTTATCCTTCAATATCGATTTCCCGTCCACGTCATTACCCGTTCAAACCTAGTGGTTCGCGATTTCGACCTATTGAAAGAAATAAATGAAAGAGCAATACTGCCACCTGACCTGTCTTCAACGCTCAGGCACGGCGCAATAATCACATTTTCTTTCTCAACAACCGATGACGTCATTCAAAAGATATTTGAACCAGGAGCCACTTCGTCAACCCAGCGACTTGAGGCCGTAAAACAATCTGTTGCATCGGGATTTCACACCGGGATAAGCCTTATGCCACTACTCCCCTACATATCGGATACGCCAGAGCAACTGACTCAAATGTTTTCTATTTTCGAAGGCCTGAATGTTAAATATATTTTTCCCGCATCATTAACGCTATTCGGAACCAACCCGTCAGACAGCAAACCCTTAATGCTTGCTGCCATTAGGGAACACTATCCAGGCCTTGAAGCGCAATACCTGAAGCTATATTCCTACGGATTCCAACCACCCAAATGGTACCGCGATATGGTGGATAAAAGAGCGCAAGCGTGTTGTGAGAAATTCAACTTGAAAAACAGTATCGTTTAATTTTTCGCAACAAGTACGGTGTAAAATAGTCCGCTAACGCACGCATTCGCCCGTCACTGGACAAATCGGATTTCCAGATCATTCGTTTAGCGGTGAAATCGGTTTTTTAGATTGGCCCCCTATTTGGAACTCCATTCTTACTAAACAACGACCTATGCTTCTGAATTACATCAAGATCGCACTGCGAAATCTGCAGAAGAACAAGCTTTTCTCGGTCATCAATGTCAGCAGCATGGCAATCAGCCTTGCTTCGAGTTTCCTCATCACACTTTTTGTGTGGGATGAATTAAAATTTGACAGACATCATCCGGATGGCGACCGAACATTCCGTGTTTACAATATCCGCCAGGGCGACGATGGCATTGTTAGTCACCTTCCAATCGTACCTTACCCGTTCGCCACCTACATGCAAAAGGATTTTCCGGAGATCGAGAGTGCAGTGCGCATTATGGACACGTACGGCGAACTTCTTTTTGATGTCGACGGAAAAAAGATCCTACAGGCAGATGGAATGTTTGCTGAACCCGACGTCTTTGACATGCTAACGGTCGATGTAATTTCGGGTACAGCAAAAGCCGCTCTTGAAAAATCCAACAGTGTTGCGTTGTCCCAATCCGTTGCGAAAAAACTTTTTGGAGAAATCGATCCTTTGGGTAAAACAATCAAAATCAATGAACGCGACTACCTCGTTACAGCCCTATACGCTGATCCACCCATTCACTTTCACCTGAAAGCAGGTTATTTATTGTCAATGTCAACACTTCCTTTTCTGCGCGAGCGGGAAGAAAACTGGCAATGGCAACAGATCTTCACATATCTGAAATTAAAACCCGGAACCGATCCAAAAATTCTGGAGTCAAAGTTTCCGGCCTTTGTGGAGAAATATGCATATCCCAAGATCAAGTCGGTCGGCTTCACTTATGTACCTCGCCTACAGAACATAAAAGACATTCATCTACATTCATCTAACTTTGAATGGGAAATCGCTCAGCGCGGGAATGCACAGACTGTTTACATTCTTTCGGTTACCGCGATTGTCCTTTTGGTGATCGCGTGCCTCAATTTTATAAACCTTTCCACGGCCCGCGCAATCAAGAGGATGAAAGAAGTGGGCGTACGTAAAGTTATTGGAGCCGCAAGGAATCAACTTGTACTTCAATTCATCTCCGAATCTATAGTTATCACGATAGTTGGTTTGGTTTTCGCAATTGTGGCGGCACAGCTTGCACTCCCCTATCTGAATGTACTTGCCGAGAAGGAACTTTCCCTGCCGTTGTCAATCGAAATCGTTACGATCGTGTTCTTGTTTTGCGTCATTCTTGGTACAATCGCTGGCAGCTACCCGGCTTTTTACTTATCCCGGTTCAGGCCCGCCGCTGTTCTTTACAACAAGCAGATGCGGACTGGCGGAACGGCAATATTCAGACAGGGATTAGTGGTTCTGCAGTTCGTTTTCTCATCATTCCTGATTATCGGATCGATGATCGTTTTTTCGCAACATGATTTGCTGTTAAATAAGAACATGGGGTTCAACAAGGAACAACTTGTAATGATTCCATTGCGAGACGCGCAGCTTCGAAACTATGAAACGACGAAACGCGAGTTTGCCAATCACCCAGGCGTGGTAAGTACAACTGTTGGTTTTGGCATTCCAGGCGACCTCATCGCAGGAGATGAGATCATTGACCCGGAAAAAAACAAAACCGTTCCAGTGAATTTGTTCTGTATCGATCATGATTACATCCAAACCATGGGAATGACAATGGTCTCAGGTCGTGAGTTTTCCAAAGAAATTCCCACTGACACCAGCGAAGCGTTTATCATAAATGAAACGGCCCTAAGTGTGATGGGATATAAGTCTCCGGAAGATGCAATCGGAAAGCCACTGCGTTGGAATATATGGGGAAGGAATTCATTAAAACGTGGTCGTGTGATAGGTGTTATTAAGGATTTTAACATCAAAAGTCTGCGAGATAAGTTATCGCCGGTTGTCCTTCACATTTATCCTCAGGCATTTTGGAAACTTACAGTACGTGTTAAACCGGATCAGGTCCCTCAAGCAATGGCTCATCTGAAGTCGACCTACGAACGTCTGGACCCGGCCTGGCCTTTCACTTATTCATTTGTTGACGAAAAGTTCAGCGCCATGTACACGACAGAGCAAAAGCTGACGAACCTCTTCTCGATATTCACGGGTCTGGCTATTGGCGTTGCCTGTTTAGGGCTATTTGGATTGGTGGAATACAGCGTCAATCAAAGGAATAAAGAGGTGAGCATTCGAAAGGTGTTCGGTGCAAGCATAGGTTCGCTGTTGATGTTACTAACGCGGAGTTACTTCATACTGGTCCTTATAGCTTTCATGATAATCATTCCCCTGAGCTATTTTGCAGCGAAAGAATGGCTGAGTAATTTTGCATATCACATCACCATTAGCCCCTGGATGTATCTGAAGGCATATGGATTGATCATGGCTATAACTGTGCTTACGGTGAGCTTCCAATCGATCAGGGCAGCGTTGTCGAATCCTGCTCAGGTGTTGAAGGGTGAGTAAGTTAGAAGTCCATGGTCCATGGTCGATAGTCGATTGTTGGTTAGTCAATGGCTAGAGAGTCTATGGCTAGATAGACGATGGTCGATAGTCGATGGGTAGTCAGTATAAGGACCGTCATCCTGAGTTGAACACCTTGGACCAAGGAAAAAATTGGGTTATGACGTATGTTGCTTACGCAAAAAAGCATAGCAGCTACAAACCCCGTTTTGCGATTGGTGCCTGAAGAGCCCGTTCCTGAGTTTGGGACTGTT
>DATHIE010000506.1:0-13811 GCA_035316905.1 Chryseolinea sp.
CCAGTCAGGTATCCAGCACCAAGCAAATTCTGACCTTCATATGAATCCTGTACGGTAGTTCCTTCCTCGATGACAAAACCATCTTTCTTTTTGATGTTTGAAGGATCGAAAATCTCATCCAATGGTAGCCTGCGCAGTTCTTCTCCAATTGCTGGATCAAAATCAGGACCGTCAGGATATAGGTAGTTTAAATACCTGGCATCATAAGATCTGGTTTTATATTCCGCGTAGTAGCCGGCTTTTATTGTTGCAGTTCTTTTGTTCTCTTTATCCCCAAACTTCTTTTCAAAGTTCAGGCCGTTAGAATACCCAGTATCGTTCAGGTCACTCCAGAACCGTCCTGTTTCAAATAAATTACCCGCAGGTGGAAGTTGCATGATAAAGGGTTCTTCGGTGCCTTCATAAACCTTGTCGCGAATGGTTCTGAATCTGCGATAATCAGGTTCGTTCCTCATCACCTTGTTGTACCCGAACACCCAATTGAGGGATGATGACTCGGATGGGCCAAGGATATGGGTTCCTTCAAGTTGGCCAGAATATATGGTCCTGCTCAAATAATGGTATGCGTAATTTATGCGGTCGTAATTGGGAAGCTGGATAAAGTCTGTTCCTTTCCGCTGTGTCGTTTCATGTTCTCCAAGCTGAACGAAAAGGTTTTTGAATTCTACTTTGAAGCGATCATTAAAATTGATCAACCAATTGTGTACGGCATTGATACGCACATCGTTCGAATAAAAATTATCCTGGAATGAAAAGCGTTCTATCGCTGAGGTGGCATCAAAACTATTGTACCGTTTGAAGTCTGCCATATAATACTGGTAGCTGTTGGAATATGATACAGCCGTGACATTGTTGAAATTTATTGACCCGATAGAAAATGGTAGTGACAACGAAAAATTCAATCCCATATCCATCGGCGCATTTCGAGATTGATACCCAAAGTTGTTGGTCAGGGATTTTCCTGCGCGTTCTCTTTGGCTTGAATTTCGAGCAGTACTTTTCAATGATGCGGTTGTCGGAAAATTCGCTGGCAGTTCTCTGAATCCATCATCAAAGCCAAGCCAGTCAGTTGAACTTCCCTTTGTATATAAATGCTCACTGCCAGTTGTATTTGACCTGTAACCGACATTTATACCAACATTGAAGAATCTGTCATCGCCTGGTTTCTTTGTTACCACTTTTATTACTCCACCAGCAAAATCTCCTGGCAGTTCGGCAGAGCCAGATTTGTACAACAACACCTGATCGATTGCTCCAGCAGGGATAAGGTCAAAGGAAAATGAACGTCTGTCGATCTCCGTGCTTGGCCCAATCACTCCATTGATCATTACCTGATTGTAACGCTCTGGCACTCCGCGAATAAGTACGAACCTGTTGTCGGATATGGTCACTCCCGAAACACGTTGCATTACCTGTGCAGCATCCTTGTCCGGCAATCGAACAATTTGTTCAGCTGAAATACCACTTACCACCAACTTGCTCTCTTTGATTGCATTGATAAGTGAAAGATCATTGTTTATTTCACGCGTACCGGTCACGACAACTTCTGTAAGTTCAGTTTCGTCTTCCTGCATAGAAACTTTTATCTCTGACATCTTTCCACTTTCAACAACGACATCAGGAATAACATGGGATTTGTACGTAACAAATGAAATCACAAGGCTGTATGTGCCTGGTTTTACATTTGCAATGTTGAAGTTTCCTTCGATGTCTGTGGCTGTGCCGACCTGAGTGCCTTGTATAACGACGTTGGCACCAATGATGGCTTCGTTAGTTTTACCATCGGTAACGTTACCCTTAATCGTTCCATTTTGGGCGCATGAGAGAATGGCGATGGATAGAAATGCCAGAGAAAGGAGAGCTGTACGCAGCATAAATTCGTATTTGCTGCAAAAGTCAAACTCTAATATTACCCCATGCCTACGCCTTTGTTACCAAATTGTTAATAGCAGCTAAGTCCATGGGTTGAGATTATCTAAACGAAAGGCAGGTGAGCCTTTATAACATTAATTATCAGTCAGTTGTGAGTGGAGTGGTTAACAATTATTACCAATGTTTTTAATGCGCATAACCTCGCCGTAACAAAACGAAATTATGTGGAAAAGGAAATCGATGGAATCCTATTTGCTGATAGGCACTCGGTTAAGAATAGCCTTAATAATTTCAGCAGTCCTCACGTTGTCTGCTTCGGCCTCGTAGTTGAGAATGATCCGGTGATTCATGACATCGCGTGCAACTTCCTTTATATCTTCAGGCAATACGTAATCCCTTCCCTCCATGTATGCCAGCGCTTTCGCTGAAAGATTAAGATTTATACTTGCCCGTGGAGAAGCGCCAAACTGTATATACTGTGCCTGTTCCACCAGCTTATAATCAAGAGGATGTCTCGTGGCATATACGAGTTCTATGATATAGCGCTCAAGTGATTCCGAAATCTTTACTTTATTAACCTGATCTCTAATGCCGAAAATATCGTCCTTAGTCAAAACCGTTCCTACCGTAAAATCAAATTTCATATTGGAGATCCTTCTCATGATTTCCATCTCCTGGTCTTTTGTAGGATAGTCCACAAATACCTTCATCATGAAACGGTCAACCTGTGCTTCAGGAAGTGGATATGTTCCTTCCTGATCCACGGGATTTTGGGTAGCCATTACGAGAAAAGGTCTATCGAGTTTGAACGTGGTCTCGCCAATAGTAACTGTCTTTTCCTGCATCGCTTCCAAGAGCGCCGATTGAACTTTCGCGGGCGATCTGTTGATTTCGTCGGCCAGAATTATGTTTGCGAATATTGGTCCCTTTTTTACTTCAAACTTCCCCTCCTTCTGGTTGTATATCATTGTTCCCACGAGGTCCGCAGGAAGCAGATCGGGCGTGAACTGGATCCTTTGAAAGTCCAGATGCAGTACCTGCGCGAGTGTACTCACCGTAAGGGTTTTTGCCAGTCCCGGAACACCTTCCAAAAGTATGTGTCCATTGGTGAAAAGGCCTATCATCAAACGATTGACCATATACTCCTGGCCAACAACAACCTTTGCTACCTCTGCATATACTTGTTTGATTTTTTCCTTATGCTCCTCGTGCTTCTGAATAGCTACGGCTTCCATGTATATTTTATGTTTATAACCGTCAAAAATAGCGTAATTATTGTCAAATAGGTTCTGAATTTTTGACAGAATGTGAGCATTAACAGTTCAATGGCGTGAGCAGAACTTTTGTAATCGGTGATATTCACGGTGCTTACCGTGCTTTGCGGCAGTGTGTCGAGCGGTCGGGAATGAAAGAAGACGATCACCTTATCTGCCTTGGCGACGTGTGCGATGGGTGGCCGGAGACCAAACAGTCTGTCGATTACCTCCTACAACTGAAAAGAGTCACCTACATCCTGGGGAATCACGACCTGTGGATGTACAATTGGATGCTGTCGTGTAAATCCGAAAGTATCTGGCTGAACCAGGGCGGCGAAGCAACAGTGAAATCGTATACCGATGGGGTGCCGTTAAATCACGTTCACTTCTTTCAGAAGGCCCTTCCCTATTTCATCGAAAACAACAGACTTTTTGTTCATGCAGGAATCAACCCGCGCGAGCCGCTTGAAGAACAAGGCCTGGATACATTCCTTTGGGATAGAAGTTTGGTTCAGCAAGCCAGGGAACTCCACAATCTAAACATTGACAGGAGACTTACGACTTTCGACGAGGTTTACGTTGGTCATACGCCAATACTTTCAAAGCAACCAATAAAAGCATGTGGGATTTGGATGATGGACACAGGTGCCGGCTGGTCTGGTGTCTTATCGATGATGGACGTAGAAACAAAAGATACGTTTATCAGTGATCCGGTACCTGAACTTTATCCTGGTGTTGAGGGGCGAAAGCCGAAAGGGGTATGAAGGTCTAAAGGTATAAGGTATAGGGACATGTGGGGAACTAGAACACAACAACTTCCGAACCTCTTGGGTTCGTTATGTAGGAGTTGATAAGGTTTTGAACGGTCCTTGTTTCAATGCTTGGCTTTATGTAGTTCCTTGCAGACTCGAAGTCACTAATAGACGCTTCGCGATCGAAGAATCCAAACCCGACGTATGATCCTCTTTCAACGAGGACCAGTGACTGCTCGCCGAGGTTCCTTCCTCTTCCGATGATGGCGACTGTTTCACCTTCATCTCTAAAGGCGCGTATAGCTTGTTCAACCCTCCCATTATAATGCGTCACGGACTCAACGCCCATACACGCACCGTGGCATCCACCGGACTGGTAATCAAAACACAAACCTTTTGAAAGCTGTAAGCCACAAAGCTTCGGACAAAGCTCGAAGTCGCGAACCTTCTCCCAGAGAAAGTTCCATGCCTCACCCTTGGTGCTGAACCTCACCAGCGGCCGCGAGCCTCTCGTCACCACATTGACTGAAAATCTCAGGTAGCCATTGCGATCCTCATAATCAAAAACCCCCCACTCCTCTACACGGAATTTTTGAGCCTGGTTATACTTGGGCCACAACCTTCGTATTTCCTGTGACTCAAGAATAAGAGCGATCAATTCGTTTCCGGTTAACTCGTAACTGATATGATGTATTTCGTTCCGGATCTTTGATCTGCTCCATTCGCGCGCATCGCCTGTAAAATGACCGGCAATTCTTTTCTTGATGTTGATGGCCTTACCAACATAAATAACATTGCCAGTAGCATTTAGAAAATAGTATACACCTGGAAATGCCGGAAGCCTGTCAAATTCTTCTTTCGGAAGGTTGGGCGGCAGGATTGTTTCGCCAGAATTGCGCTTAAGCACCTTAATGATATAGCCGTCATGATCGCGCCGAAGGAGTTGATCGAAGATCTTTGCAGTAGCGGCTGCATCACCCCCTGCTCTGTGCCGATTGGTGATCTCAATCCCTAAACTTTCCGCCAAGCTCCCGAGGCTGTAAGACCTGAGTCCGGGAATGATCTTTCTGCTGAGTCTCACAGTACACAGCTTTTTGGATTGCCAATTGATGCCAACCTGCTCGAACTCTTTTTTGAGGAAGGAATAGTCAAAATGCGCATTATGGGCCACAAAGATCTTGCCTTCAAGTCGTTTGAGTATATCCTCTGCGATCTCTTCGAATTGTGGTGAGTCCAGGACCATTTCGGTCGTAATGCCTGTAAGCCCGGTAATGTAATAGGGAATGTTCCTCCCTGGATTTATCAACGTATGAAATGACTCTGTTACCTGGATCCCATCGTGTAAGTAGATGGCTACCTCAGTAATGCGATGATTTTCTGCGTATCCTCCCGTCGTCTCAATATCAACAATCGCGTACATGGGTGTAAGTTAGAATTTGACTTTTGAACCTAAAAGCAGAACTTCAACCAATTTTAAATAGCTGAAAAATGAATGGAATCATCCGGTTTCTCCTGTCTGGTCTCGCTGTTCTATTAACAGCCTACCTTCTTCCAGGTGTTCACGTCGATCACTACGGGTATGCATTGCTTGTCGCTGCTGTGCTTTCCCTTATCAATTTGTTTGTCACACCTCTCCTCGTCATTTTTACAATACCAATCACCGTCCTCACGTTGGGATTATTTCTTCTGGTTATTAACGCATTGGTAATTCTTCTGGTTGACTATCTGACACCAGGATTTAATGTCGACGGATTTTGGTGGGCTCTAGCGTTCAGCTTAATCCTTTCCCTGTTCAACAGCTTGTTTGCCGACTTGATAAAAGACAAGAACGCACAATAACTCTTCAAGTCAGCCGTGTTCTGCGTTTCTATGGCCATTGGGAGTTGGACATTCGACATTGGACATTCAATTCCGGAACGAATCGTTCGGGCAGGTATCACCTTTCAATATACTAGGAGTAATGCCAGATGTCGAACGCCGAATGTCCAATGTCCAATATCGAAAGGAGAAATTGGCCCAGGAAATCAATTGCGGAAGAGGTACCCACCCGGGCCGAATGCCCGGGTTGAGTGGTTGTTTAATTATTACCAACTATTCCTGTAAACGGGGAATCCTATTAGTTAGACTTTTGAACTCGGTGCTAGTTCCGCCCACCTTTTATCTGGCATTACTTTAACCTGCTGCGCAACAATTTCGCAAAGTCGGCCATCAAGTTCCTTGGTCGGAAGCATCGCCAGGACGTCGAGTGCCTGCCCCAGGTGAATGGTCCTTTCGTCCATTTCATCACACACAATTATCACTGGCGTCTGCCGGTTTATAGAGTTGGTCCGCACAGATCGGATCAATTCAAAACCTGTGACCACAGGCAGGTCGGTGCCGCAGATTATTACATCGAAATGTTCGATTCGCGAGGTTAGGAGCCCATCCAAACCAGATTCAGTATGGAGCACAACGGGATTGCAACTGCTAAGCACCGACTTAATTTGATCAACGGTTTTTGACTGCCTGTGAACCACAAGGATCTTCATTGTCGTTTAGTAAATTTTACGTAGACAACACTTTCCAAAATTCCGGATTGCAAGATCGGATAAAGTAAAATGCTTGTCTCAAAAAATCAAGGTGTGGCAGGTTGGACATTTTATGAGAAGGAAAAAGGTTGCGCGCACAATTAATTTGAAACGTGGTTTTTCCAAATAATCACCTGAATCCAGGGATCAGAAAAATAGTAGAATTGTACTACGACGGGTTTTTTGAATTATTTCACCAGACCGCATTCATAAGCATACTTCACAAGGCCGACGATGTTGTTTACTCCGACCTTCTCCATGATGTTTACGCGATGATTGCGGACAGTGTTTTCACTAAGGAATAGCCTTTGGCCGATCTCTTTCATTGTGAGTTCCTGACAGATAAGAAGCAATATTTCCTTCTCTCGTTCCGTCAATTCGACGGGCTCAAACAAATGTTTTGGTCTGGGTTTTTTTTCTTTGACATTCTTACGTAGAACGGCAGCGACAAGCTCGTTATGATAAAAATCTTTTTCGACAACAGCGTAAATAGCTTTCTCTAATTCATCAGGCTCCGAATTCTTCAGAAGAAAAGCGTGAACTCCCATTTCTATCATGTGAAGCACGAATTTACCACTGTCGTGCATGGTGAGGACTATGATTTTTACGTCAGGATATTTGTTGATGATGTTCTCACATGTTTCTGACCCGTCCATGATGGGCATTTGCAAATCGACGATCGCAACATCAGGTGGATTATTCTTTATAAGTGTAAGTAGTTCCTTCCCGTTTTCGGCATCTTTTACCTCGGAAACTCCCTCAAAAGTGTGTAGCAAATTGACCATTGCCTTCCTGAAAAGCGTGTGATCGTCGGCGATGTAAACACTGTACTTCGATTTCATAGGGGCAGGGTCATGGTTATCTTGCTTCCCTTCTTCTTCGAAGCTTCTATTTGCAGCGTCGCGTTCAAAACACGCGCGCGGTTCTCAATGTTGTATAGACCAAGCCCATTGCGCTTGGTTGAATGTTGACGGACGGACTCAACGTCGAAACCACTTCCATTATCCTCGACGATCAACTCAAATCTATTTGTACCTCCAAGTGTCACGCTGATCGCTGACGCATTAGAGTGCTTGACCGCATTGTTTATTAGCTCTTGTGCAACTCGAAAGATCATTACCTGTGTGCTTCGTGTCAGGGTGCGGACTTCCTCGCCCTCATGAAAGACCACAGGAACTTTAGAGGTCAGCTGGAGTCGTTCGCATAATTCTTTGATGGCAAACGTCAATCCAAACCTCTCTAACGTTGGGGGCATTAGGTCGAGACTTATGTTGCGAACTGAGCTAATTGTTTCGTCCAGCATTTGCTTTGGCTGGATTATCATTTCAGGGTGATCGATTTGCCTGCTTATGGACGTCAGTCCGACTCTGATAGTTGAAAGCATTCCACCGATACTGTCATGCAAGTCGCCAGCCAATCTGCGTCGTTCATTTTCCTGCGACTCTAACACGGCCTCCATCAACTTTTGCTGATAGCTCAGCTCGAGTTGTTGACGCTTCACCTGCTCCTGAAACATCTTTTTTTGATAAATAACCATAAAGAGAACAATGGCGCCAGACAACAATAGCATAGCAACAGTTCCAACAATAATTATGAGTGCAACCTGATATTCCGAAGGTCCTGCCATAGTCCCACCATTACCAGTAAATCTTGAATAATATCCAAGATGTTATGAAAACTCCAGTAAATCAATAGATCATTGTGTAAAACTTCGATCAGGTAGCTTACAAACAAGAGCAGGAACAAAGTTCCGGCGTTATAAACCAGGTTCGAAGTGACGTACCAAAACATTGGCATTCGTTGCAATGTTTGTATCGGCAAGTCAGTGAGTAACTTGTGGTAATACAGCAGGCAGTAGAAAATGAAGATGATCGAACCAAATACTTTAGTGTGAGTATTCAGGTCATCCTTCTGAAAGAAGATAAAATTGACAAACCAAAAAATGCAGTAAATGAGTCCTAAACTGAGAAGTAAATTCTTGTATTTCTTTCCAAGTACCACAGCAAACAATAGGCTAACCGTAAACATCTGAACCAACATGTAAATATTCTGTGGGATATTTATTGTCTTTCCTTTCAGCTCCAAAAAGACTATGGCCAGGTATGGTGCAAACGCCAGTAAGAAATGTAACGCTATCACCTTTGTCTCAATGATCCGCCTCCTGAAGTAAACAGCAGACATTAGGAGAATTACCACTGAAAGTCCTAACTGAACATAATTAATTAAAATGAAGTGTTTGAGTGTCATTTCAGATGTAAGGGACACGATCCCAAAGGGGCAACGACATAATCCTTCACTGTATGCCCTCGTAGATCATTAAACAATTACTACAACGCCTGGCAAAATTCATCCCTGAAGATCGCTAACAAGATTAACTGTGACGAAAGGTATAGAAATTTTTTTCTGAAATTTTTAGTAGCCACCTCTACCATTATCTTTGCCGTTCTTCAAACTCTAATAATGGAACAAAAGAAATTTTCAAAATTGACTGAAAGCGTTCATGCGGGGTCGCCTGGTGATAGTCAATTTAAAGGCACGGTCACGCCGATCTTTCCATCATCGGCATATGATTACGAAAACGTGCCCGCAACCTTATACCCACGGTACTTCAACACTCCCAACCAAAAAGCGGTAGTCGAAAAAGTTTGTGCCCTGGAAAACGGTGAAGATGGATTGATCCTAAGCTCGGGCATGGCTGCTATCCTTACGTCCATCTTTTCAATTCTGAAAAAAGGTGATCATGCCATTTTTCAAAACGACTTGTATGGCGGAACTCATCATGCTATCGTAAATGAATTACCAAGGTTTGGGATGGAGTATACTATGGTTGAAGCCTCGGATCCGAAAAACTTCGAAAAAGCCATACGTCCGGAAACGCGGCTGATCTATATCGAAACACCTTCTAATCCGACGCTTAAGATCACCGACATTAGGGCAGTGGCGGATATTGCCAAAAAACACGGCATTATTACCATAATCGATAATACCTTTGCCTCGCCAGTGAATCAAAATCCGATAGACTTCGGAATCGACATCGTCACGCATAGCGGAACTAAGTATATCGGCGGCCATAGCGACATCTGTTGTGGCGTTGTTGTTTCGTCCAGGAAACTAGTTCAAAGCATCTGGAACAGCGCGATTCACTTTGGTGGGTCATTGGATGCTCATACCTGCTGGCTGGTGGAACGCAGTCTGAAGACTATAGTGCTCCGGGTGCGGCAGCAAAATCTCAATGCAATGTCGATCGCGACCTTTCTGCAACATGATAGCCGTATTAGTCGGGTTTTTTATCCAGGACTGACGGAACATCCCGGTCATTCTATTGCAAAAGCTCAAATGACAGGAGGCTTTGGTGGAATGTTATCATTTGAAGTGAAGGATAATGCCGACCGTTTCATGGGTCGATTGAAGCTTATAAAGCGAGCAATCAGCCTTGGCGGCGTTGAAACGACTGTGACATCTCCGGCAAAGACATCGCACGTTAAAATGAGCGAGAAAGAACGTCTGGCGATGGATGTAACGAATAATCTCGTGCGCTTCTCAACGGGAATAGAAGAAACCCAAGACCTCATCGATGATATTAACCAGGCATTAGAATAAGAATATGATAACTATTCAAAAAGCGCTTCCAACACACATTGATATATTGATCGATTTTCAACAACGGCTTGCCTATGAGTCCGAGGGCGTTACATTGGATGCCGCAACGGTTCGAAAAGGGATGGAAGCGATGTTTGCCGATCCTGACAAAGGCCTTTATTACATCGCTAGCGATGGTGACGATGTCGTTGGTTGCCATATGATCACTTACGAATGGAGCGACTGGCGAAATGGAATGGCGTGGTGGCTTCAATCTGTTTATGTACGCGAATCTCACCGCAAGAAAGGAATCTTCAAGTTGATGTATGACAACGTAATCTCGATGATAAGGAAAGATCCAAATCTTATCGCTCTTCGTCTTTATGTTGATAAGTCCAATGAACGTGCCATGAAAGTTTATGCCGCCATGGGTATGGACGGCTCACACTATACCGTTTACGAATGGACTAAGTTCTGATCTGGACGCCCAGTCTTATTCTACTTCAATCACCATTTCAATTTCAACAGCAATATTCGATGGAAGTGCAACGGTACCCATAGCTGCGCGTGCGTGTCTGCCTTTTTCGCCAAAGACGGCTACCATTAGATCTGAACATCCATTGATCACCTTTGGCTGGTCGGTAAAATCAGGATAACAATTTACCCACCCATTGACCTTGACAACGCGCTTCACCTTGTTCAGATCACCTAATTCGGCCTTCAGCGTAGATAGGATTCCCGCCGCAGTAAGCTTTGCTGCTTCATACCCCTGCTCTAACGTCAAATCCTTACCAACTTTCCCAGTGATGTTCGATCCATCGGCCTTGACTGGCCCGTGCCCGGAAAGAAATAACAAATTGCCAACCCGCACAGCCTTCACATAATTCGCGACAGGTTTAGCCGGTGGTGTTAATTCTATACCTAACTCTTTTAATTTTTTGTCAAAGTCAATCTTTTGACTGAGGACAGCCGTTGTTGCCAACACTCCTATAAAAACTAGCACGAACCTTTTCATTGGTATTGAGTTTAGATTTTTAGACATTAATGATTTAATCAAATACTTTCTCCGCAGGAAATAAAAGTAACAATTTAATAGATTTGATAACGCAAGTTTTTCAGTAATCAATTGAACATGTCTAAACAGGAAAAGTCCCGGTGCCCTTGGTGTTTAAAATTTGAAGAGTACATCAATTACCACGACAACGAATGGGGAGTACCGGTACATGATGACAGAGTGCATTTCGAGTTTCTTCTGCTCGAGGGGGCTCAGGCCGGATTAAGCTGGTCAATGATCTTGAAAAAGCGCG
The DNA here is from genome assembly GCA_035316905.1 of Chryseolinea sp. Classification (GTDB taxonomy): domain Bacteria; phylum Bacteroidota; class Bacteroidia; order Cytophagales; family Cyclobacteriaceae; genus Chryseolinea. The sequence continues at coordinate 11,334 of DATHIE010000506.1, forward strand.
AAAATCATCGAAAGGCATTCGCGGCCTTTGATCCGGCGAAAGTTGCCAGATTCTCGCCGTCGAAGGTTGAAAAATTACTTCAAGATCCTGGCATCGTAAGGAACAGGTTAAAAGTTAATGCTGCCGTTAATAACGCCAGGCGATTCCTGGAGGTACAGAAGGAATTTGGAACCTTTGACAAGTACATCTGGAGTTTCGTGAACGGAAAGCCGATCGTCAATAAGAGAAAAAGCGTAAGTGAAGTACCACCAACCACAAAGGAATCAGACCTACTCAGTAAGGATCTGATCAAACGCGGATTCAAGTTCGTGGGAAGCACGGTAATATACTCACACATGCAGGCATGCGGTCTGGTTAACGATCACCTGGTGGAATGCTGGCGGTATAAACGCGTCCCAAAACGTTAGTGTTTATTGCTTCTGTGCCGCGGAAAGAATAATATTCTTTTTTGCTATATAAATATTCCAGACCCCTTCAACGTTTACCGCACCATCGGGCATCGGTGTCACTACTGGTCGCGAGTACAGCAGGGAATCAAATTCAACAGAATTGGGACCATGAAGTTCCTGAACATTGTCTTGTGTCGAACCGGTCTCGGCTCCCACTACATACGCCTCTATAAGTTGATTTTCGACTTCCAAAGCATTATTCGCCCCAGGCGTTATCCACCGGATCTTCACGTTATATTTCCTTGCAACGGAATCGACTTTTGAGGAATCAAACTTTAGTTTGTCAAGCACGTCGAAGACCTCCCTGCCCTGGTCAAGTGAAGCGGACATTATTTCGGAATCGCTGAGTTTTACGATCTTTTGTTTGTCCATACCTTCATGCAATCGCTTCCGCTGCTCGTCCGATAGCGACCCCCCACATCCAATCAAGAATGCCGTTACAATTAGAATCCTTGGTTTCATGCTTTCAAAGTTCATGGCACTTGTCCTGAATTGCAAGCCCAGGGGAAAAAACAATATCCCTCCAACAAATTCGTCTTTTTTACCATACCCTTCATTTCAATAACTGCTGTCGACTTTTTATTAACTTTGCCGGTTGATTATAGGTTATGATTGAAAAACTCGAGGAAATAAAGCTCCGATTCGAAGAAGTTGGTCAATTGCTCGGACAACCCGAGACAATGAAGGATATTAAGAGGTTTTCCCAGCTCAGTAAAGAATACAGGGATCTCGAGAAGATTGTCCTCAAATACAAGCAGTTTTCGGATGCGCGCAATCACCTGCAGCAGGCAAAGGAGGTATTGCAAAAAGAAAAGGATGAAGAGCTGCGGCAATTCGCAAAAATGGAGATCGATGACCTTTCTCCAAAAATTGAAAGTATTGAAATCGACTTGAAGGAGTTGCTTATTCCTAAGGATCCCAACGACGATAAAAATGTGATGTTGGAAATACGTGCGGGTACAGGAGGAGACGAGGCCGCCATTTTCGCGGGCGACTTGTGGAGGATGTATCAGCGTTTCTGTGAGAGACGCGGACTCAAGATGACGGTCCTGGATGTAACCGAAGGCACTGCTGGTGGATACAAGGAAGTGATCTGCAGCGTTGCCGGCGAGGGAGTATACGGGCTCTTAAAGTTCGAGTCCGGCGTGCACCGCGTTCAAAGGGTGCCGGCGACAGAGCAAATGGGAAGGGTACACACATCGGCAGCCTCTGTAGTTGTTATGCCCGAAGTGGAAGATGTTTCGATTGAGATTAATCCTGCAGACCTGGAGTATCAAACTGCACGATCAAGCGGTGCCGGCGGACAGAACGTGAACAAGGTTGAAACTAAAGTCCAACTTACTCATAAGCCCTCGGGGATTGTGATCACCTGTCAGGTTGAACGGTCACAGCATGCTAACCGTGAACGAGCTCTCCACATGTTGAAAACAAAGCTGTTCGAGATCGAGCATGAAAAACAACAAGCAGAAATCGGGGCAACGCGAAAGTCTATCGTGAAAACGGGAGACAGATCCGAAAAAATCAGAACTTACAACTATCCGCAAAGCAGGGTTACCGATCATCGTATCGGTTTTAGCCAGCATAATCTTCCGGCCGTTATGAACGGAGATCTTGATGAATTTGTTGAACAACTTCGGATAGCTGATAGCGCTGAAAGAATGATGGAAAGCGCTACGTAACAGTTTCAAAAATTAAATCGTTAATTTGAAATATGAAAAAAATACTAATTACCCTCGGGATAATCGTTGTTGTCCTGTTCATCATTTATCGGATTTTCGCCGGAAGTTATAACACAATGGTAGAACTTCAGGAAACAATTCCTAAAGAATGGGCTCAGGTTGAAAGTCAATACCAGCGCCGTGCTGATTTGATTCCAAATCTTGTAAACACGGTAAAAGGATATGCGAATTTTGAGCAGGAGACGTTGACCAAGGTTATTGAAGCAAGAGCCAGCGCGACGCAGGTAAAAGTTGACCCAAGCAATATCACGCCAGAACAGCTTCAGCAATTCCAACAAGCACAGAATGGT
>DATHIE010000507.1:0-5751 GCA_035316905.1 Chryseolinea sp.
AGACATCTCTGATAAAGATAGATGGCGGATAAAATAAATGCTATCCCGGGAAAGGGTGAAACTTGGCTTCTCCAGATCATGGGCCTTAGCCAATGATGATAAAAACCTCTAATCAAGCGGACCCGACGGCACTCGAACCCGCGACCTCCTGTGTGACAGGCAGATTTTGCGATATTAATCAGCTGTTTTTCAGGTTGTTACGATCTGTGTCACAAATGATGGAACAGACACTGTGACTTATTGTTCCCAGCGACCCCGGCCCATAGATAAACGAAGGAGACAAAAAAAGTCACCTGTTGAAGGCGACCTTTGTTACCGGAATCTCGTAAGGCCCGTTGTCTCAAGCGAATAAGTAATTCATTTTGCGAAACGCAAACCAGGCTGTGGACTATCGCAACAATTGCACGAGACGCGGTTCCTCACTTGTCAAAAGATCGTATCTTAGGTAATGGTTCAAATATTCTCGGTAAACATTTCAAATGAGTTGGTTTAGAAATATAGTTCGAAGTGGTCTGCGCGATACAGATGAATACCAAAAGAAACGAGCAATTCTTCTTTCCAATTACATTTCGTTATTACTATGCGGCTGTCTGCTTTTATTTTTTATCATAAGGCGATTTGTTTTTGGACACATTTCAACTGGGACAGACCTTCGCTTTCTCAGCATCGGTTTAGTCTCTTTTATAATTCCCATCTTATTGAACCGGGCACATTTTACGACACTGAGCAGGATTCTGCTCTGCTACACCACCGTATGTTTTGTATGGTACACATACGTTTCGCTAATGAGGGGCATGAAAGTGATTGAGCAGGCAAATTATGACAGCTTGCGAATTTATTTGTTGGCCCTTAGTTTTATACCGTATTTGTTGCTCGATAGCAAAAAACCATTTTTACTGATTGCAGGTATTTTGCCGACGTTAGTTTTGCTGGTGTTCTTTGATTGGGCTCTTTCACAGGTTGGGGTAGGCATAAATCAACGGGGGATACCTACAGATGAGTCTGCTCTGGTTGGGATGAGGGCCATCGTTGCATATGGTATCATGAGTATAAGTTGTTTTATATTCCAATCTATCATGAGCCACGACGATTCCTTGATCAAACGGATGCTATCGGAACTGAAGCTCAAATCCGAGCAGATTGAAACTCAAAACGAAGAACTTGTTCAAAGCCAGGGGCGATTAAATGAAATTAATCAGTATTTGGAAGATCTCGTTATAAAAAAAACTGAAGATATTAAATCACAAAATGAAAAAATTTTGAAATATGCTTACTCGAACGCTCACCATGTGCGAGGTCCAGTTGCCAGGCTTTTGGGATTAATCCAACTCTCAAAGTTAGAAACCGATTTGGACTATCGCTGGTTTTTCGAAAAGGTAGAAATTTCGGCGAAGGAAATAGATGAGATCATTACAGGTATATCCAAAGAGTTGAATGAAATGGATTCCACAAACTCCAATCAAGAAAAATCGAGATGAGGAAGGCTTGCATCAATAAATGACACTTCTTTTCGAAGGTACCTTCATGCGCATAGCGACATACGACTAACCTGTCAAGCTTGATTTCGCCCAATGGAACAAACATTGGAACAGACATAGGTAAACGGTGGTCGTATGATTGTAAAAACTGCCTATTCCCTGCTGCATGAAAAAGCCCTTCAGAAATATCTAAAGGGCCATTTTTTGCTTGTAAGCATCTGACTACGAGAGCGGACCGGACGGGACTCGAACCCGTCCCGAGTACTCGGGATGACAGGCAGGCATTCTAACCGCTTGCTTGTTTGAGGCGCACGTAAAATTCACGGTTCCGTTGACTCTTCAAGAAATGTTCTCTTTTGATTGCCTCTGATTTTGTTGCGTATTCCTCAACATGAAACAATACCCACGGACCCTTGCGGGAAGTATATCTTGAAAGTCCAGCATTGTGCTCTGAAAGTCGCCTTTCTACATCGTTAGTGTAGCCGATGTAGAAACTACCATCCGCGGAGCTTTGAAGGATATAAACACAATAGCGCATAACGTAAAAAGCCCGAAAAGATCGGGCTTTTTAGCGGACCGGACGGGACTCGAACCCGCGACCTCCTGCGTGACAGGCAGGCATTCTAACCAGCTGAACTACCGGTCCAATATTTTTTTAACGAATTACTTCAAATAACACGCTGGGACTCGAACCCGTCCCGAGCCCTCGGGATGACAGGCAGGCATTCTAACCAGCTGAACTACCGGTCCAATTGTAAATCCCTCAAAACGTCCTTAAAAGGGAGTGCAAAGATAGCCCCGCTTGGGTTTTCTCCAAAATTTCGACTGAATATTTCCTAGTGTTCTGTGCGTTTATCGATCTGAAGCTTCTTGATCATCTCCTGGCTTATGGACTCGGCATAAACGCCATATGCATCCACCAACAGCCCTTTAAGACCTCCGGTAGAAGCAATTGCATAAAGGACAGAGCTGTCGTCTGGGTTGGTCATGCCTTCGAAGCGATGGACTTCGTCCACATGAAATTCTTCGGGCCGTATTTTCTTCTTTAATGGCTGGCATTCAATCCACTCAGGATGAAGGTTGAAGTCATTGGTGTAACCACGTGTCTTGAGAGCGGTGATAGCTTGGGAGAGGGTTTCAAATGTTTTCATGGCGAGAGGTAATATGAGGGTGAAAGGTATAAATATCGAGTATAAAGAGTATTGACGTTTGGAGTATAGAATAAAGGTACAAATGGAAAGTCACTAAATGATGTAGAAGGGAGACTTTCGGATCATTAGCTGGACTTTCGAAGTTATACTTCTTACAAGGTCTTCTGGTGATTGTTGAAAGTAGACTCCTCCTTAACTTTCTACTTTTTAATTTCTTCGACATCCAATAATAGGCTTTAAATGGATGCACATTAATGATGATCCTTTTTAGAATTGATCCCTATATCAGTTGGATGATCATTTTCTTTTAAACAATCTGTGTAAGTTTTGTAGCTGGAGTTCCGTTACTCTACAGACCGAAGCTGATTTCAATTTTACGATTCCCGGTATCCTGTTCTGAACGCCTTTCATTTTCAATCGAAAAAATTCACCCCTGATAATAAATGTAAAAAATACATTTTTTACTTGCTAAATAGTGAAAGTCTTTAAATATTTAATAAATGTATGATAGACATTTATTGATTTGAATCACACCTTAATTACACATCATTAACACCATGCATTCTCAACTTACGATGGGTTGTTTTACCCGAAATATATCCCTGAGCTTACTTCTGCTCGTGATTATGGTACATGCTCATTGCCAGCCGCCAAGAGGACCGATTATAATCTCACCACAGGTCAATCAGGATAAAACGGTAGTCTTTCGTTATCTGGCGCCACGTGCCGTTGAAGTAAAACTTAGCGGACAGTTCTTAAAAGAACCTGTAATCATGGAGAAGGATTCGTTAGGAATCTGGAGTGTTGCAGTCGGCCCGATCAAACCGGATATCTATCCATATAGTTTTAATGTAGACGGTGTAACCGTGATGGATCCGGCGAACGTTTCTTTTTTTCCGAATGAGAGGTTCAAGGCAAGTCTTGTGGACGTACCCGGGGATACGCCACTTATCCATGCAATGCGCGACGTTCCACACGGTACAATCACGTATGAATATTATCCTTCGGTGGAACAGAGCACAGGTTCACTGGTTGTCTATACGCCACCGGGATACAATAAGAATACCTCGACCAAATATCCAGTGTTTTATCTGATCAGTGGTACGACGGATACTGAAGAAACTTTTTTTAAAGTGGGCCGCACCAACCTGATTCTTGATAACCTTATAGCCGAAGGAAAGGCAAGACCAATGATTGTTGTGATGCCTTACGGCAATCCGATGGCGAGAATTGCCGAACAACAAGGGAAGCCCAAACCGTCGGATCTGATGACACGGGACGGTGAAGATGCTATGTTGCGAGCCAAACTTTTCGAAACGGATTTGGTCAATCACGTCATTCCATACATTGAAAAAAGTTACCGGGCTATCAGCAACCGCGATAGCCGTGCGATTGGTGGTTTTTCCCGGGGTGGCGGCCAAACTCTTCGTACCGCATTTGGCAACCTGGATAAATTCTCCTGGATATGTTGCTATAGTGCTAGCCTGTCAACATCCGAGATGGAAACTAAATTCAAACAAATCGGTGGTAACGCTCAGAACACGAACAAACAATTGAACTTGCTTTGGGTGAGTGTCGGCAACGATGATTTTTTGTATAAGTCTACCATGGAATTCATGGACTACCTGAAATCGAAAGATGTAAAATATAAAAGTCTCATTACTCCGGGTGGACATACCTGGATGAATGTGAAAACCTATCTGTCGGAAACTGCTCAATTACTTTTTCAATAAGCAACGTATGGATTCTGTGAAAAAAATTGTTTATACCCTACTGATGGTTCTTCCACTTGCTGCCGGTGCGCAGCCACAGCGCAGGCCTGCCGTCAGTTCACCCGATGTACATGCAGATCACAGCATCACATTCCGGTACTATTCGCGTACGGCTCAGTGTGTATATGTGAGTGGAGAATTTTTGAAGTCCCCTGTCAAAATGAGCAAAGATACTTCCGGTGTCTGGAGCGTCACCGTGCCCCCGGTTACACCAGACATTTATCCTTACAGTCTTTGGGTGGACAGTGTGCAGATCGCCGATCCAAACAACACATATGTATTCGCCAACGAGCGGTTCAAGCGTAGCATTGTTGATGTGCCAGGTGATCAGCCATTGGTTCACGCGCTGCAAAATGTTCCCCACGGAAAAGTCAGCAACTGCTACTACAAGTCATCTACACTAGGTGCAACCCGCACGCTGCTGGTGTATACACCTCCGGGATTTAATACGAATGGAAAAACGAAATATCCGGTTCTTTACCTTGTTCATGGTGGTTCCGATACAGAAGAAACCTGGACCAAAGTAGGTCGGGCCAATCTCATAGCCGACAACCTTATTGCGCAGGGAAGCGCCAAACCAATGATCATCGTGATGCCCTATGGAAACGTACGGCCAAGCCCAATGGAGGACTTCACCAAGGACGTGATCCATGACATCATCCCGTTTGTCGAAGCAAACTATCCCGTTGTTAAGAACAATAAAGGGAGAGCGATAGCTGGATTTTCTGTCGGTGGGGGTCAGACGCTAAATATCGGGTTGACCAACCCTGACAAGTTTGCTTATGTATGCTCCTATGCACCCTACACGGGGAGTGATGAATTCAAAAAGAATTTTTCCAATTGGTCTCCCGATGCTTCAGCAATAAACAAAGAGTTGAAGTTGTTTACCATCAGCGTAGGTACTGAGGATTTTCTTTATGAGAGTGTGAAACAAAATATAGCGATGTTCCAAGAAAAGCACCTTAAGCTTGAGACATTCATTGTCCCTGGCGGTCACACATGGATGAATTGTAAGTTGTTTCTTGCAAATAGTCTCCAGCAATTGTTCAAGTAAGGGTTCTGACCAGAGGAACCGACTTTTAAATTTTACATTCAATATTTTACATTCTGCGGTTAGAATCTAAAATGCAAAATTTTAAATGTAAAATGTAAAGCTACTTGGTTCTTCATGGCCTTTGTGACCTATTAATCATCTAATGGATTTTTGAGACATACATTTGGTGTGACGCCGCGAAATAACATGCAGCGTTAGGTTACCGCCCAGAAGATTACGCCAGGCGAATTTTTAGAAATCCATGTTTGCCCATCTGTTTCTTATAACGATGCTGTGTCCGGGCACATTAAGTGTAC
>DATHIE010000508.1:0-5208 GCA_035316905.1 Chryseolinea sp.
GACCGTGACAAAAGATTGGCTCACTATTTCCGAAAACACTCAAATGTTAAACACGATGCCATCGATTTTGGATGTGGTACCGGAAAAGCATTTCAGTACCTGTCACCTGCATTCAAAAAAGTTCATGCGATAGATATCAGTTCGCAATGCCTGATAACTGCTAAAAAGAGGGGTTTTCCCAACGTTACATTTGGAAGACAGGATCTTTCGAAGCGAAACCTCCGGCTTCCAACGGTCGATTTTGTCTTTTGCTGCAATGTAATTATGCTTCCGGAGATCAGTAAGAATCAAGTCATGTTCGACAATATCTATCGTAGTCTTCGTAAAAATGGAAGCGCATTGATAGTTATCCCTTCGTTAGAGTCGATCATGTTTTCGTCGTGGCGTTTGATCGATTGGTACGGCCGCGAGGGAGTAAGTCCGGCGGAAATCCCCTCATCAGAACTCGCCTACTTCAAGGGGAATAAAAGAGACATCCTTGAGGGTATTATTTACATTGACGGAGTTGCCACAAAACACTACTCGCAATCAGAGATAGAGGTACGGATCGAAAGGTCGAATCTTGAATTGACTGCAGTGGAGAAACTGGAGTATGATTGGGATTCCGAATTTTCTGCGCCTCCCATGTGGATGAAGTCGCCTTACCCCTGGGATTGGTTGGTCGAATGCAAAAGGGTTAAATAATCAGGAGCCTTATCAGTTAAAGTAACGCCAGTTTGATACCTGTTCCACGAATGCCGGCAGGGAGGAGGGATGCAGAACGGCGCAAAACAGTAGTCCAAACAGCGCTCCATAAAGGTGTGCATCGTGATTGATGTTGTCGTTCGATTTTCTTCCCATGTAAAATGAAAATACCAGATATAATGTACCCACGATAAACCCGGGAGCGCGAAAGAAATAGATGTATATATCGTCCAGAGGATTCAAAATAATAGAGGCAAAGATAATGGCAGCTACACCACCTGAGGCACCAAGAGAATTATAGCCGGGATTATGCCGGTTTTTGAAGTACGTCGGAAGGTCAGAAACTACGATAGCCATGACGTATAATATGATAAAGTAGGTGCCGCCCCAACCTCCAAATATTCGGCTGAATTCTATTTCGATGTTCCGGCCGAAGAAGTAAAACGAAAACATGTTCATGAACAGGTGCATGTGGTCCTTGTGGATAAAACCAGATGTCAAAAACCTGTAGTATTCATTCCGGGTGGAAACCAGGTAGGGATTCATCATCATGCGACTAGTGGCGATCGCATTTTTGAAACAGAAAAAACTGATTAAGACGGTAAAACCAATTATGGAATATGTGATTGGCAAGGCTAAATGTGATTAAATTGTAAATAGATTGCGTGCAAATGCATTTGCTCCAATAATACGGCAAAATTTGCAGGCTTGCATCACAAAGAATTACGACATCTTACCTGGTACGACTCCATTTGCGGATGAAAGATTTTAAGAAATACTACACACTTACTGCTGAGCCAGACGAAGTTTATCTGGCCATTACAAAACCTGAAACCATTCAACTGTGGACTGGTGAACCAGCCGAAATGTCGTCCGAACCAGGAACCGAATTTTCACTTTGGGACGGAAGCATTGTGGGCAGGAATCTTGAATTTGAGCCCGGACGGAAGATCGTTCAGCAATGGTATTTTGAAGGACATGATGAGCCTTCCATTGTTACGATCAAGCTTCACCCAATGAAAACCGGTACTTCGGTTGAGCTGAAGCACACGAATATTCCCGATGAAGACTATGAAGATATCGTTGACGGATGGAATAACGTCTACTTTGCTTCGTTGGCTGAATTCTATGCCCCATAGGTTCAGTTAGTTCGGCGAACGTAGGTGGAGTTAACTTTAAAAGGATACTTGTTTTCAGCCATCCATAGTGAAAATAAATGGCACGTCGGTATGGCTAGAACACTTTAATCCTTCCTATCTTTAGTTCTGAATTGTGACCTTGTTAAAACAGGGAGAATGATTGCAACTAATGCCGGGTAAAAAAGGTTAAATAAGTATTCAGTGTTAGTGGTTGCCCGGTTATCAGTAAATAGTAGTCGCAAATGAAATATTGTCTATTTCTGGCGTTCGTTTTTTTTGACCTTATGATCGCATCCGCAAACCAGGTTAGTCCTGCTGCAGATGACGACGTCGATCTTTCATTAGCCAACATGACGCTTACCGCTGGCGATGAAAAAAACTTTCAATACACCTTCAATTTGACAAACAGCGGCACCTCTGAAGTTCAGGGGTACAACATGAAGCTTACCTTCTCCGCAAATGATGTTCTTGACGCGTCCGACAACTTTGTCATCATCGTACCTCTTACCGATGCGGCGGCCCAATGGATCGGTCCTGCTCAAACTTTATTAAAGACAGAACACTATTACGCAAGCTCGCCTGCCGGATATCTGCCGGTGGGATCTTGGTATGTTTTTGCAGAGATTAACTACGATAGAATTGTAGCCGAAACGAATTATACCAACAACTCCGCGCGCTCCACAAATAAGATCACGGTTGGTAGTTACACAATTCCGTTTCCAAAGAATCCCACAATAACTGCTATAACCGAAAACTCTTTTATGATCAACGCCTTTTTCGACGGGGATCTGACAGACATCTATTATAAGGTACAGGCAAACGGCGCACTCGTACCAAACACGACGACAATGTTCGCATCGACTCCGATCTATCCCTGGGAAAGTGACGTAACTGTGTCAGGACTTGGACCGGCATATGCGTACGATGTTTACGTAATGGGCGAATTTCCCGACGGTAAAGTAACAGTGATCTATAAAATTGATGTGACTACGCTGGGAACGGTAGCACCTACCCTCAGCCTTTCTCAATCGCAGCTCACGTTAAGCCCCGCCAATAAGAACAATGACTCAGCGCCCGGTTCTTACACAATTACCGGTTTCCATCTCACGTCAAATGTCATTGTATCTGCCACCGGCCAGATGGTCGTTTCGAAAGATAATGTAACGTTCAGTCCTCAGATAACTTTTCTGGCCTCGGCCTTTAATGGATCGGTGGCTCAAAATGTCTACGTCAAATATCTGACTGATGGATCTACGGGTGTAAAGACGGCAACTATCAACAACGCGTCGGCTGGAGCAACTACTCAACCGGTAAGCGTATCGGTATCAGTTTACGATCCTGTCAATGGAAGTTTTAATGATCTTACATCTTTGGACGAGACTGGGTGGTCAGCTTTCAGCGTGCTTGGGTATCATACCTGGACATTGGTGGATCTCGAGGCATCGCCACCCGATCAGCGGGTCGAAGGAGTGGATAAAGGTATTCAGATCGATGGTGCTCTAAATGGAATTACACCCAATGAAGATTGGCTGATTTCTCCGGAGATCAATCTTTCTGGTTTCGAGTACGAACCAACAATAAAATTCAGGTCGTACTCTTCGGGCACAGGCGCAACGTTAAAACTGCGGTATTCGGCCAACTATACGGGAACGGGCGATCCGCGATTGGCAACATGGTTCGAGGCTGACGTGGAATTTCCTGAAGTCAATTCTAACAAATGGGAGAATACATCTGTGGTTGTGCTCAATAAGGAAAGCAAAATATACTTTGCCTTCGTTTACACCTCCACAGTATCGGCAGCTACAAAATGGACATTAGATGACTGGTCCATCAAAGACAATCTCCTTTCCATTCCTTCGACGGTACTTTCCTACGCAGACGTTGAAGTTGGAACTTCTTCAGCATCACAAAGTATTCTGGTGAAGATTGCCGGATATGGCGACATAACCGTGACTGCTTCATCAGGCTTCCAGGTTTCCCTTAACAATTCGACGTTCAGCTCGAGCGTGGTCATTCCGGAAAGCGAGGCCGAGAGCGGCAAAACCATTTATATTCGGTTCACACCGACGAGCCAGGCCCAGGGCTTACAAGGCACATTGACATTTACGTCAACAGAATTGTCAGTTGTGAAGAATAACCTGGTTGGGTCATCATTATTTACAACTGCCACTAGCAAGGCACTGGAAACCTCGAATTTCATTTATCCAAATCCAACGAGCGGCCCGGTTCACATTGACACGCAGGCTTTCTATAGCCAGACGGGCGAAATGCCTGTATGGATCGCAAATGGCATCGGAGGTACTGTAGCTCATTTCTCGTCAACTTCTGGCTCGCTCGAGGCAAATCTGAGCGACGTAATTGCCAACCTGAAGCCCGGCCTCTATTATATCACCGTTCAAACTGATAAGGCCATTTTCCGCAATAAACTGGTAAGGGAGTAGCCCACTTCAGGTTCTGGCGATTTTCCCGCGGCCATAAAAGCCTTTCGATAGCTTGAAGAAATCCTTCCGATCAACGAAATTTGTCGGGTCAAAATATAGATATTAATGGACAAACCGGTGTTGCCTTCGTGCGGGTCTAAGGTGACCATTAAAGAACCCCAACGGAAAGTCAAACCAGAGCTCGACCCTGAGTTATTGGTTTCAGTCGAACCACAATCATTGACCGATTCTCATGTTTATGTTCACTGCTATTTCCAGAATGAATGGAAAGATGCACTGGTGAGAATCTGGAAGACAACTTTTTTGGTTGACCATGCAACCGGAATGAAATCCGGTTTGGTTCATGCAGAAAATATCAGCCTCGCGCCCCTCTGGACTATTATCCCGGATAACATAACGCACAACTTCCTGCTCATCTTTGGCGCGCTGCCTAAAGGATGTAGTCAATTTGATCTTATTGAAGAAATTCCGCAGCCTGGAGGATTTTGTGTGAAGAATATTCAGCGTAATCAACGCGATGTTTATCACGTGGACATCTAGTGCCGGTCACAAAGTTCACTACGAACCACAAAGTTCACGACGTATTTTTACGTCCACATAGTGATCTTCGTGCGTCCTTTGTGATCGTGGTGACCCTGCATTATGAAGCTCTTAGCTCACCCAGAGAGTACAGGAATTCTGTCACTTAAGCTACTACTACTGCTATACAGTGCTAAACCGCAATTTCAAATCGTTGATCGTTAATTGTTAATCGTTAATTTTCCGCACCATGATCGGAGGAGACGATCAACAATTAGCAATCAACGATTAACAATTTACGATTGAGATTGTAGATTGCTGCAAGATTTCATTGTTAAAAAACGAAGGATTAGGTTGATTCAGAATCCAAGACCGAGTTGGTTCTCGTCTTTAACTTTGATTGATTTTACTTTACCCTGCACAAC